>CALCFP010000401.1 GCA_937900725.1 uncultured Bacteroidota bacterium
AGTTCGTTCAATGCAAGCATTGTACCTGTGTAGAATTCAATGTAGTTTTTCGACTTGTTGTAAACCTTGCCGGTCTTGTCGTTCCAGCCGGTGGTGTCGTTCAAGTTAAGATAGAAAGGCAGGAACAGCGCTACATTATATATCTTTGTTGGGTCGAATTTGGCATCCTGTGCAGTGTGCATTAGGCGATTGTCAGTTTCATATGCTTCGATGCGTTGCCTTTCATCTTCGCTTATGGCCGGTTTCTGTTCAGTTTCAGACATTGCGGCAACATTTGTATTTTGTTCTGTATTGTCGTCCTTGACAGCACCTTTTGGTATGCGGATGAGTTCACCCTCCTGAACTCCTCTTTTTTTGAGTTCCGGATTCAATTTGAGTAATGTTTTGTCTGTTATCTGGTAAGCCTTTGCTATTCCGTATATTGTTTCCTGTTTTTCGACTTTGTGAAAGTCAAAGTCGCCGGTTATGACTTCTTCTGCAACATCTTTGTTCACAGGTATTTTCAGTGTTTCGTCAATTTGGATGTTCCGGCCGGCAATGTCTGGATTCAGTTTCTCAATTTCGGCTGGTGTGGTCTGGTATTTTCGTGCTATTCCGTATATAGTTTCCTGCTTTTCAACTTTGTGAAAGACGAAAGCAGTGTCGGAAGAAATTTTGGCATCTGTGGTTTCTTCAACGGAAGTCATTATTCTCAATCGGTCGCCAATTTTTATGCCTAGTTCCGAACCTGGATTCATTTTGTACAGTTCATCAATGCTGATGCCATATCGTTTGGCAATATTGTAAGGTGTATCTCCCTTTGTGATAAGGTGATAGTTGTATGTTTCCTCAGTCTTGACTTCGGGTTTGATACGTACCTTTATGTACTGATCAGGATGAATCTGGTATGTTAGTTGCGGGTTGTCGCTGATGATGGTGTCTACCGGAATCTCGTATGCGCGGCTTATGGCGCTCAGAGTCTCGCCTTTTCTCACAATATGTATATAGTAATCTTTTCCGTTTAGGCTTACCTTGTTGTTCGTGTGTTTTGTGGTTTCGTCTTGAGCCACAATAGTTTGTATTGTAGAAATAAGAATTGTTGCCAGCAGGAAAATAGATTTTTTAGCGCTCATCATTTTTTTTGTTTTTTAAAAACCAAAAGTAATAAAAAGAGTTGATAATTGGCGTCTGCATATTTGTATCGTCAATCAGTCATTTTGCTGTTTAAAAAAAAATCCTGACACAAAAAGTATCAGGATTTTTTTTATCTGTTTTAGATATGTTTTTACATTTTCAGTTTTTTCTCAATTTCGTCTATATAGCCTTTGAATTGTCGGTCGGTATCAATAAGGTTGTTGACGGTCTTGCAAGCGTGCAGAACAGTTGCGTGGTCCTTGCCGCCTATTTGTGAGCCGATAGTTGCCAATGAAAGTTTCGTCATGTTCTTTGCGAAGTACATTGCAATCTGACGAGCCTGGACTATTTCGCGCTTGCGTGTTTTTGAAGTGATGGAGTCTGTCTGTATGTTGAAATAGTCGCAAACCACTTTCTGAATGTAACCTACGCTCAATTCGCGAGTTGTGTTCTTTACAAGTTTGTCAATAATCTGGCGAGCCAATTCAATGGTTATAGTCTCGCGGTTCAGTGTTGAATGAGCCAGCAGTGAAATCAACGCCCCTTCAAGTTCCCTTATGTTGTTAGTGATATGTGCTGCAACGTAGTCGAGTATGTCGTCGCTGACCTCGATACCCTCATTGTATGCATATTGTTTGAGAATCGACTTGCGAGCCTCGTAGTCTGGATTTGTCAGTTCTGCAGACAGCCCCCACTTGAATCGCGACAGCAGACGGTCTTCTATGCCTTGTAAATCGGCTGGAGCTTTGTCTGATGTTATTATCAGCTGTTTGCCGGTTTGGTGCAGATGGTTGAAAATTTCGAAGAAAATATCTTGTGTTTTTTCTTTGCCTGCCAGTTCGTGAATATCGTCAATAATGAGCAAATCTATCATTTGGTAGAAATGCAGGAAATCGTTGCGGTTGTTGTTCATTGTGGCATCGGCAAATTGAGTGCTGAACTCGTGGCCTGTTACATACAAGACAACCTTGTCTTGATAACGGTCTTTTGTTTCTATGCCTATAGCTTGCGCAAGATGAGTTTTGCCCAAGCCTGAACCTCCATAGATGAACAGCGGATTGAAAGTGGTCTTGCCGGGATTTGTCGCAATGGCATATCCTGCCGAACGCGCCAAGCGGTTGAATTCTCCTTCGACAAGACGGCTAAATGTGTTGCGGTTGTTCAGTTTCGGGTCTATTTGCAGTTTCTGTATGCCAGGAATAATAAATGGATTTTTTATTGAAGAATGGTCTTTGTTTGGCAAGTTTACAGGGTCGTTGTACAAATCCTTCTTGTCGTTAGTAGGCAACTTTATTACGGTTGGCTGTGAATGTGGCATCATGTTGTTCTGCATTACAACATTGTACTCAAGTCCAGCGCCTTCACCTAATTCAGTGTGCAAAGCCTTACGTAGAAGGTCGATGTACGTTTCCTCCAAATATTCATAATAGAATGTACTTGGAACCTGAATGGTCAGCACTTTTCCATTTAGCCTTACAGGAATTATGGTCTCAAACCATGTTTTGTACTCTGCAGATTTTACATTGTCCTTGATAAATCGCAGGCAGTTGCTCCAAACTTGATTATAATCCTTATCCATTTGATTATTAATGACTATTTTTTTGTGTGTTTCGATGTACAAACATTGTTAAAAAATCGGAGAAAAAAAACCTGTTTGCCTGTTGCTTTTTTCGTATTTCCGTTATTGTTCTAAATATCAATTAAAAAAAAATTAAAGAATTTTTAAATAATTTATAATTAACTGATAATCAATTTACTATAAGTGAGTTTTATAACTTGTTGAAAACTAAATTGGTAAATTTGCCGATTGGGTTTAAGTGAATTTTTTGGTCAATTTTTTGACAAGATTTTGCTTGAAATGCATTAAAAATCCATTCGGTTTTTCAAATCGATTTACTCTGTTGTTGACAAGTATGTTTTGGCGAAATGAAGCAGTCCTATTCACATTCGGTTCAGGATGTGATTTTCCGTAATGTCTTGGATAAAGTTCACATTTCCAGTTTTTTTGCTTCGTCCATCGATATTTTGGTGTTGTTGTTGAAAGGCACTATGAATGAATCTGGATATTCCGTTTTTATCGACTCTTTAAATTGTTTGGCTTCGGCAAGTGTGCCGAATTTTCCGATAAAGTATTTGTACTTGTTGCCGTCCTTGAATTCGTATATGTCAGGTTTGCCCTTGAATTTATCTTGTGGCGATGCTACTGGTGCCGATGTGGTGGCGACTTGCAGTCTGAAGCAAAGTGAGTTTTCAACAAATTCGTGTGTGGTTGCCTGTTGAACTTCCACCTCTTCTTGGCTTAGTGTCGAGAAATAGCTTTTTATGGCGCGGTAAATGGCTGAGGCAAGATAGTCCTGCCCTTCTTTCGACATAAGGTATTTTTCTTCCTCTTCGTTTGAGATGAAGCCTGTCTCAATGAGGATGCTTGGCATCTTGGTGTGCCACAAGACAAGGAATCCAGCCTGCTTTACACCACGGTCGAATCTTTTGGCCTTGTCGCGGAATTCGTCTTGCACCATTGACGCAAGTTCCAGGCTTTTATCGAGATATACGTTTTGCATCAGCGAAAAAATGATGTACGATTCTGCCGATGACGGGTCGAACCCTTCATATTTGGTGTTGTAGTCTTGTTCCAGAACTATTACTGAGTTCTCTTTTTGTGCCACGTCAAGGTTGCCTTG
>CALCFP010000402.1 GCA_937900725.1 uncultured Bacteroidota bacterium
GGTACTTAAGCGCATTACAACGTCATCGAACCAAATCTTGAGTCCGCCCAATGTCGAAACTCCTGCATCCTTGAGGATTATGCGATGAACCTGCTGACGAGTGAGGATGTTGCCTTGGCTTTGGCGTCCCTTTATCATCAACTTGCTGAAATCGAGCTCAAAAATGAGTTTTTTCAAACCTGGCCTTGGGCGAAGGTAAATCTTGATTACTTCGGCCTCGCCATTTGGGTTTGCAGTGAAATACAGGATTTTCGAACCGGGCTTTCCTTGTGTCAAATCGTATTCCTTGTCACGTGTAACTCCCTTTACTGCAAAGCGTTTCATATATACATATCCTGCCTTGCCGTCACGGTAGATGACATTGTAGATTGTACGCTCATCGTTCTTGCGGAAAACAGCAACGTGCTGAATGTCCTTGCCAACGAATTTCTTGTCCTGAACTTTGGTAATCATATATTTGCCGTCATTGCGGAACACAATCACATCGTCAATGTCGGAACAGTCGCATACGTACTCGTCCTTTTTCAGGCTTGTGCCGATGAATCCCTCTTCGCGGTTGCAATAGAGTTTCTGGTTCGATTCGGCAACCTTGGTCACTTCAATATTGTCGAAACTGCGGATTTCGGTCTTGCGGTCGCGGTCCTTGCCATATTTTTTCTTGATTTGGCGGAAATGATTGATTGCGTAGTCGATAATATGTTCGAGATTGTTCTTGACCTCAGCAATGTTTGTTTCCAGTTCGCGCAAATGGGCATCGGCTTCGTCACTTGAGAACTTCAGGATTCGGCGCATCTTTATTTCAAACAACTTACGGATATCGTCGTCGGTGACTGGCCGTAGGAATTTGTCTTCGTAAGGTTTTATTCGGCCACGTATGTGCTTGATTACCACCTCATAGTTCTCGCCATTTTCGTATTCCTTGTCTTTATAGATGCCCAACTCGATGAAGAGGCGCTCGAGCGACGAGAAGTCCCAGTCCTGTTCAAGTTCGTTGAGTTCGACTAGCAGTTCCTTGCGCAAAAGTTCTACAGTGTGGTCGGCCGAATGGCGGAGCAAATCGGACACTCCGATGAAGCAAGGCTTGTCGTTCTCGATGACACAGCAGTTTGGCGATATCGACATTTCGCAGTCGGTAAATGCGTAGAGTGCATCAATAGTCTTGTCGGGCGAAACGCCTGGCTGAAGGTACACCATAATCTCGACCTCAGCGGCGGTGTTGTCGTCAACCTTCTTAATCTTAATCTTGCCTTTTTCGTTAGCCTTTAGAATGGTGTCGATAAGCGAAGCAGTGCTTTTGCCGTACGGCACATCCTTTATCATAAGCGACTTGTTGTCAACCTTTTCGATACGTGTACGAACTCTTACCGCTCCGCCACGCATACCGTCGTTGTACTTTGACACGTCGATCAGGCCTGCTGTCGGGAAATCGGGATAGATCTCGAATGGCTTGCCCTGCAGGTACAGGATGCTGGCGTCGATAAGTTCGTTGAAGTTGTGAGGCAGGATTTTTGACGCCAATCCCACTGCAATACCCTCGACACCTTGCGACAGAAGAAGCGGGAACTTGACAGGGAGTGTCACTGGCTCACGGTTTCGTCCGTCGTACGACAACTGCCATTCAGTGATTTTTGGCGAGAACACCACATCAAGTGCAAACTTTGAAAGACGGGCTTCAATGTAACGTGAAGCGGCTGCGCCGTCACCCGTGAAAATGTTGCCCCAGTTACCTTGGCAGTCGATAAGCAAGTCTTTTTGTCCCAAACCCACAAGCGCAGTGTAAATGCCTGCATCGCCGTGTGGGTGGAATTGCATTGTCTGTCCCACAATGTTGGCAACTTTATTGAAACGTCCGTCGTCGACGCGCTTCATTGCGTGCAACACGCGTCGCTGAACAGGTTTCAAGCCATCGTCGATGTGTGGGACTGCACGGTCGAGAATAACATACGAAGCATAGTCGAGGAACCAGTTCTGGTACATTCCAGTCACGCTCGATGTGTTGTTCAAATCGTTGGTAAGCCCCTCAAAAGGGTTCACACCCTCAACATCAGCAATTTCGTTTTCTCCGTCGTTTGTTTCTTGCTCCATATCAGCGTCATCGTTCAAATGAGCGTCTTCTGGATCAATTGGTGTTTTGTCAAATTCGTCCGACATAATATTTTGTGTTATTGCGACTTGATTCCGGGAAGTTATTCTTCCTCAACCAAATCTTCTTCAATACGCAGATTTTCAATAATAAACTGCTGGCGTTGTGGCGTATTTTTGCCCATATAGTACGACAGCAGGTTGGCCAGATTATCGCCCATCTTAATGTTTACGAGGTCGAGGCGGATATCTTTGCTTATGAAGTTTTTGAACTCATCTGGCGAGATTTCGCCCAAACCTTTGAATCGAGTAATCTCGGCAGTAGAGCCAATCTCCTTGGCGGCATCGTCACGTTCGGCCTCGCTATAGCAATATTTGGTCACTTTCTTGTTGCGAACGCGGAAAAGCGGTGTCTGCAATATATAGACGTGATGCTTGCGAATAAGGTCGGGGAAGAATTGCAGGAAGAACGTTATTATCAGCAAGCGTATGTGCATTCCGTCGACATCGGCATCGGTTGCAATTATCACCTTGTTGTAACGCAAGTCGTCGAGACTGTCCTCAATGTTCAGTGCGGCTTGCAGAAAGTTGAACTCATCGTTCTCATAGACCACTTTTTTTGTCATTCCGTAGCAGTTGAGCGGTTTGCCTCGCAGGCTGAAAACGGCTTGTGTCTCGACATTGCGGCTTTTGGTTATTGAACCTGATGCGGAATCGCCCTCGGTGAGGAATATCGAGGACTCATTGCGCAAGTCTATCTTCTCGTCATCGTCCGATTTTTCGGTCACGCCCTTCGGATATACGGGTTTCTGGTCGTTCAGGTGAATGCGGCAATCGCGCAGTTTGTCGTTGTGCAGGCTGACCTTCTTTGCCAAGTCGCGTGCCTTCTTTTGCACACCCGACAGCAGTTTGCGCTCACGCTCGGCATCCTGTATCTTTTTCAGCAATACTTCGGCCACATCGGCGTTCTTGTGCAGGAAATCGTCAACTTCCTTTTTGATGAAATCGCCCACGAACTTGTTCACGCTGACGCCACTCAATTCATACGGGTTGCCGTCGCTGTCCTTATCTGGAGCCATATTTGGCGAGCCCAACTTGACCTTTGTCTGACTTTCGAACGTAGGTTCAATTACGTTTATGGCGATTGTGGCGACTATTCCGCCACGTATGTCTGAAAGTTCAAAGTTCTTCTGGTAGAATTCCTTTATAGTGCGCGACAGATGCTCGCGCAATGCGCTTTGGTGCGTACCGCCCTGTGTCGTGTACTGTCCGTTGACGAAGGAGTAGTAATCCTCGCCGTACTGGTCGGTGTGAGTGAAGGCCACTTCAATATCCTGGCCTTTCAGATGCACTATCGGATAAAGAGGTTCGGCCGTATTGCGTTCCTGGAGCAAATCGAGCAAGCCGTTGCGCGACAGGAATTTCTGGCCGTTGAACACAAGTGTCAGTCCTGTGTTCAGGTATGAATAGTTGCGCAACATTGTCTCAATAAAATCCTCGTGGTACGAGAATGGGCCGAACACAGCCTCGTCGGGAGTGAACTGCACCTTTGTCCCGTTCTTTTCGGTAGTCGGTGCAAGGTCATACTCCTTGACAAGTTTGCCTGCGGCGAAATCGGCCTGCTTGACCATTCCGTCGCGGTACGACCATACCGAGAACTGTGACGACAATGCATTGACCGCCTTTGTACCCACGCCATTCAATCCGACGGATTTCTGGAACGATTTGGTGTCGTACTTGCCACCCGTATTCATTATGGAAACAGCCGCAACCATTTTACCTTGCGGGATGCCTCGTCCGTAGTCACGCACGGTCATGGTCTTGTCAGCCAACCGTATGTCGATAACACTACCGGCATTCATACGGAACTCATCGATAGAGTTGTCGATAACCTCCTTGAGCAGCACATAGATGCCATCGTCGGTACTGTTGCCATCGCCGAGCTTGCCAATGTACATACCCGGACGCAAACGTACATGCTCCAATCCCTCAAGGGTTTTGATGTTGTCGTCAGTATAACTAGTCATACGAGAAAAAAAATTTTGCCAAATATAAATATTTAGGTGTGGCTTGCTTTTTTGACTTATCAACAACGCGGGGTTGAAAAGGGAACGGAATCCGACGTTATTTTTTTTGCATAAATAAAGACCTGATTACCACAGACATATTAATTGGTTTAACAAGACATTTACATTTTCATCAACAAAATGGCAAGTTTTTTGTTTCACATGTGTTCAACTAAAACTAATTAATATGAAGCGATTTTTTGGACTGACTGTCCTAACCCTGATGGGCTCAAGCGCCTTTGCTGGCGGAATTCTAACTAACACTAACCAGAGCGTGCAATTCGTACGCACGCTGTCGCGCAATGCCGCTATCGACATCGACGCGCCATACTTTAACCCTGCAGGCACAGCCTTGCTCGACGACGGGCTGAAATTGTCGTTCGACTGGCAGATGCCAATTCAGGAGCGCACAACCACCTGCGACCTGAAATATCTGAAAAACCACGAGTACAAGGGCGATATTTTTGTTCCCTTCTACCCTACGCTATTTGTATCGTGGAAGAAAGAACGATTGGCGCTGTCGCTAAATGCAGGGCCGATAGGTGGCGGTGGCTCAGCCTCCTACGACAAAGGTCTGGCATCTTTTGAAAAATCAATAGCCGCCATTCCACTGGCACTAAATGCCAAAGGGTACACCACAACTGGGTACGAAGTTGACATTCAGTTTGAAGGAGGAAGCGTAATGTACGCTGGGCAGTTAGGTGTGGCTTACGCCATTACCGACAAACTATCGGCAAGCGTAGGTGCGCGTCTGACTTACGTCAAGAACAAATACGAAGGGCATATCCGCGACATCAAGATCAATCCGCAGGTTGAAGCCATGGGTCTGAAAGGCGATATGATTTCGGCTCCCGCATTTTTCAGTCAGGCGGCATCCGCAATGAAAGGCGCCGCCGACCAATATGCCGCTGCCGGCATGAATGACAAGGCACAAGAGGCCACCGTCAACTACTACACCATGCAGGCCTACGCGGCCGCCACTTCGGGCATGGAAGTAGATGCATCGCAGTCGGGACTTGGCGTTGCACCGATTATCGGATTGGACTATAAAGTAACTGACTGGCTGAACCTTGCCGCACGTTTCGAGTTCAACACAAAAATTGAGTTGACAAACGACTCGGACGCCGAACACGACGGCAACGGCATGTTCAAGGACATGTTCGGCGTCGTGTGGGACAAGGGCGTGCAGGAAGGCGACTTTGCGATGATCATGGGCTATCCCGGATCGACGACCCGCTTCCAGACGTCTCCCGAGCTCAAGCTCCAGATCGCCAGCAATGACATACGCATTGCCGTAAGGACCATCCGCCAGGACATCATGATGGGCTACATGCTCGCCGACCCTGCGGTCAAGAT
>CALCFP010000403.1 GCA_937900725.1 uncultured Bacteroidota bacterium
CTTCAGCAACAGACCTATTCAAGCGGGCCACGCAAAGGCCAAAATGTGTTCTCGCCACTGGTTGCATTCTGTATGATGCTTTTTGTATTGATTTATATGCCGTGCTTTGCCGCAATAGCCGCCATACGCAAGGAAGGCGGACGAAAATGGGCATTGCTGGCCTGCTGCTATACAACCACTCTTGCCTGGATTGTCACAATTGCTGTTTTCCAAATTGGTAGCCTGCTTTTATGATACAAGACATCATCGCCTGGATAATCATAGTTGGCTCGGCATTGTTCCTTATCAGACTGATTTACATCAGGTTCAAAGGCAAGGACAATGAATGTGGCAAGTGTCAAGGCTGTTCGCAAGGCAACTGTCCCGGCAAGGCTTGCAATGATTGCCAGCACAATGATTGCATATAGAATTCCAATATCTTACATTTGCCCAAAACAAATATTCAGAAATCGCTCGAAATCAATTTATAGAAACCACCTAAAGAAATGTCAAAAACCGCTGTTGTAATACTAAACTGGAATGGACAGAAATTCCTTGAGCAATTCCTTCCGTCTGTCACCACCTTGTCAACTGCCGAAGGAACAGAGATATGGGTGGCCGACAATGGCTCAACCGACAGCAGCATTGCATTTCTGAAACAGGAATATCCGTCGGTAAGAATTCTGCAATTCGACAAGAACTACGGATTTACAGGCGGCTATAACAAGGCTCTCAAGCAAATAGATGCCGAATATTTCGTATTGCTGAATTCCGACGTTGAAGTAACGCCTAACTGGCTCCAGCCGCTTGTGGCCTTTATGGATGCAAACCAAGACGTTGCGGCCTGCGAGCCTAAACTGCTGGCATACAACAACCGCAACGAATTTGAATACGCAGGCGCTTCGGGCGGATTCATCGACAAATTCGGATTCCCTTTTTGTCGTGGCCGCATATTGGGCGAAATAGAGACTGACAATGGGCAATACAACGATGTCCGCGACATTTTCTGGGCAACGGGCGCCTGCATGTTTGTCAGAAGCAAGGTTTTTCTGGAAATAGGCGGCCTTGATGAAGATTTTTTCGCACATATGGAAGAAATTGACCTATGCTGGCGAATGAAAAATATGGGCTACAGAATCGCCATTGTGCCACAATCAGTTGTATATCACGTAGGCGGCGGCACGTTGCCAAACAACAATCCACGCAAACTGTTCCTTAACTACCGCAACAACCTGTTCATGCTATATAAGAACCTGCCTCGCAGGAGATTCCACCGGACACTGCTTATGCGCATGGTTTTGGACGGCATATCGACAGGGCTGTATCTGGCAAAATTCAATTTCGGATTCTTCTGGGCTGTTCCTCGTGCTCATTTTGCCTTCTATCAAAATATTGGCAAACTTCACGCTAAACGTACGGAACTTTTAAAGGTGCGAAAGGATGAACATCACCCTGAACAATACAATCACAGCATTGTGGTTGACTATTATCTGAAAGGGAAAAAGAGATTCAGCGACCTAAAGTTTTAAAAGGCCCTTCTCCCTGCCCATCTTCCAAAGCCAAGTCAAGGTAAGCGCATTTATGGCTATCAGCAGCATGATGAAACTGCTCCATCCGTAACCCGACAATACGGTTCCTGTGCTTGTGCCCAACACTGACGAACCGAAATAGTAGAACAGCCAATAGAGCGATGTGGCGGTGCTTCGGCCCTCTCCTGCATTCTGCGACACAATTCGGCTCGCAAGAGCGTGAGTGCCAAAGAAACTGAACGTGAACACACCCAATCCAAGCCCCAATGGCAACAGATGAGTACAAGCCATCAGCAATAGTCCGACAATGTCGCCTACCACAAAATAGCGTATTATCGATTCCGGACGGTAATTTGCCGACAACCGTCCTGCAGTAAGCGAGCCCGCAATGCCTGTGGTGTACATCAGGAAGATGAAGGCTATAAGCGTATGAGGCAACGAATATGGCGGTGCCTCCAAATGAAATCCCGTAAAATTGTATATGCTCACAAAACAGCCCATAAGCAGGAATGCGGCTGAATATGCCCTACGCATAACCGGCGTACGCATATATTGTCCCATCTGGCGCACCTTCGTCTTCAGTAGCACTTTCTGTGGCCTGAAATTACGCGATTCGGGAAATATCTTCCAAAAACACAAGCCAACTGCCAATGTGAGCAAACCGACTATGGCAAGAGTTGCCCGCCATCCAAGCCATCCCGACAGGAAAGCCGAAATAATTCGTCCGGACATTCCGCCGACGGCGTTACCGCTTAAATAAAGGCTTATGGCCATGCCCAACGAACGTTCCTCTATTTCTTCGTTGAGATAAGTCAGCGCTACTGCTGACACTCCCGACAGCAACGCCCCACGGATGAAACTCACCGCCACCAACGGCCAAAACCACGGTATGAATGCCGATGCCAATGTCAGTACAGATGACGCAAGCATTGAGAACGACATCAGTTTCTTGCGAGGCCACGAATCTGCCTTAAATGAGAAGAAAAGCAAGCCCAAAGCCATACCTGCCGTGGCCGACGACACTGCCCAACTGCTTGCCGCAGGGT
>CALCFP010000404.1 GCA_937900725.1 uncultured Bacteroidota bacterium
ATCCTGTTTCCGAGTCTGTCAATCTCAGGGCTCTACCTGAGCTGGCTCTTGTCGGAGGTGTCGGCAATTTCAGCCAGACCGCGCATACGTCCGCAAAGCGGATATCCTGCATTGTAGATGTCCTTGTCGGCGTCGAGGTCGTTGAGAATGCGGATTCCGTGGTCGGGGCGGAATGGCATACGGATGTCCTTTCGTCCTTCCTTTATGCGACGGTGCTGTTCCTTCAGCAATGCTTCCACAATGGCGGGCATATCCAGACTGCCTTTCAGATGCCCCGATTCGTAGAAACTGAAGTCGTCGAGATGTTGTGTGTTGCGTAGATGCACAAAGTGGATGGCATCGGCAAACTTTTCTGCTATTGCCACAAGGTCGTTGTCAGGACGGCCAGAGAGTGAGCCCGTGCAGAATGTTATGCCGTTGCGAATTGACGGATTAGCCTTGCGTAGCCATTCCAAATCTTCCATACAGCCAATGATTCGTGGCATACCCAATACGGGATATGGTGGGTCGTCGGGGTGGACGCACAGGTTTACGTTGTATTTTTCGCAGGTCGGGATTACGTCGTCGAGAAAGGCCTTCATATTGGCGCGCAATGTTTCCTTGCCTATGTTTTTGTAGGTTGAAATGTACTGAAGGAACAATGCCTTCGGGTCTTTGACGGTGCCGTCAATCACTCCATTGACAAAACCTTGCGTCAGCACAATGATGATGTAGGTGAGTTCGTCGCATTTTTCAGGACTGAATGTTGCAAACAGTTTTTTTGCCTTTTCAATCACTTCTGCAGGATACTCGTTTTCGGCATTTGGGCGTTTCAGGATGTAGCAGTCCCACGCCACAAAAGTCGTAAAGTCGAAATACAGGCCTTCGCCACCGCCAGGGTGTTTGTAGGTGAGCGAAGTTCTCGACCAGTCGAGTACGGGCATAAAGTTGTAGCAGACGGTGTCGATGCCACATTCGCCAAGGTTCTGCAACGATTTCTTGTAATTCTCGATATGAAGGTTGCGGTCGGCACTGCAAGTCTTGATGGCTTCGCTTACAGGCAGGCTTTCCACAACCGACCAGCGAAGGCCTTTGGCCTCAATGGCGTTTTTCACCTTCATTATTTCGTCTTTTTCCCAGACAACGCCGATAGGCAAGTGGTGCAAGGCCGTAACAACGCCTTCAACACCCATTTGCACCAAGTTGTCGAGCGTGATTGGGTCGTTGAACCCAAACCAGCGCCAAGTTTTTTCTAATGCCATTTTATTATAAGTTTAAAAGTTAATAAGGCATAAGGCATAAGTGAAATGCAAAGTACCTGCCTTTTAGTTAATAAGTTAAAAGGGTATAGAACCTAGTGCCTAGAACCAACATTATTTAAAATCCTACGTTCTAAATCCTAAATAAATCATACCCCGCTAAACGAACTGAATCCGCCGTCAACAGGTATGACAGCGCCAGTGATGAACGATGATGCATCGGAGCAGAGGAATTGCACGGCGCCGTTAAGTTCGGTGATGTCGCCAAAGCGACGCATCGGGGTGCGTGCGATTACTTTCTTGCTTCGTTCGGTGAGTGAGCCGTCAGGGTTGATGAGCAGTGCGCGGTTTTGGTTGCCGATGAAGAATCCAGGGGCGATTGCGTTGACGCGAATCTTCTCGCTGAACTTTATGGCCATTTCCTGTGCCATCCATTGCGTGAAACCGTCAATTCCGTGCTTTGCCGTTGTGTAGCCCAATACTCTTGTTATGGCTGAGTATGAAGCCATTGACGAAATTGTGATGATGTTGCCTTTCCCTTGCTTTGCCATCACTTCGCCAAAAATCAGCGATGGGTAAACGGTTCCATTCATATTGATGGTGTTAACCTTCTCAAAGTCCTCGATTTTCATATCGAAGACGCTCTTGTCGTCAGGGATTGTCGCGCCAGGAACGTTTCCGCCTGCGCAATTCACAAGAATGTCGATATGCCCCCATTTGCTGACAAGTTCGTCGCGAGTTGCCTTTAGTTTCTCAACATCCAGAACATCAGACACGACGCCCATTACGCGTCCTTTTCCTATTTGTTCAAGTTCTTTGACCTTCTCGTCAACGTTTTCTTTATGGCGACCGAGTACAACCACGTCAACACCTTGTTCCACAAGATGTTTGGCAATGCTTCCGCCCAATACGCCAGCACCGCCTGTTACAACGGCTACTTTGCCTTCAAGGCTAAACATTTTATTGCTTTCCATTTTTTTTGTTTATTAT
>CALCFP010000405.1 GCA_937900725.1 uncultured Bacteroidota bacterium
AGGTCGTCCATTGTTGCTACTGTATCGGCAATATTCTATCGCATCATTTATATGTGCAATTATTTAAATTACATCATATCTAATGTGATTTTTGATTTTATCTATATCATTATATTCGAAAGGATGTAATTTTGTCGGAAACAATTTTCAAAATCTGCCTATCAATTCAATCATTCTATTTGACGAGCCTACCGCTTTCCTTGATGCAGGCGCACGAATCGAGATTTTCAGCCTTTTGCATCGTTTGGCTTCTGAGCAGGGCAAGTCCTTTCTTATATTTTTATTACACAAGTTTGTGTAACACAAGTTTGTGTAACACAAGTTTGTGTCAAAATATTACACCTTGAAAAGTCTACTGTTGTTTTGGTTTATCTGTAAGATTGCGTGTGAGTTGTGTGTTTGTGGTTACGTGCTCGAAGTGTTAGCCGTGAAACACTCGTCGACATTTTTTTTTTGATTTTTGTTTTTGCCTGAATTCAAATCCTTGTCCCGAAAACTTTAGGAACAATATCCTAAATCCTAAATCCTAAATCCTAAATAAACATTACTTTTGTGCACTTTTTGTAAGAATAGTATGGTAAAGAGTGATGTTGTTGAAAATGAAGAATATATACGCGTTTATGGTGCGCGTGTCCATAATCTGAAGAATATTGACGTTACCATTCCGCGCAACAAACTCACCGTCATCACGGGGTTGAGTGGCAGTGGCAAGTCTTCATTGGCATTCGATACCATCTACGCTGAAGGGCAACGGCGCTACATCGAGACATTCTCCGCCTACGCACGTCAGTTTCTTGGCGGGTTGGACCGTCCTGACGTCGACAAGATAACAGGCTTGAGCCCTGTCATTTCCATTGAGCAGAAGACTACAAACAAGAATCCCCGTTCCACTGTCGGCACAACCACCGAAGTGTACGACTTCCTGCGTCTGCTTTTCGCACGTGCGGGCGAGGCATATTCTTACAATACGGGCAAAAAAATGGTGAAGTACACTGATGAACAAATCATTGATTTGATTGTCAGTAAGATGTCGGGTCAGAAAATCTTCCTTATGGCGCCTATGGTCAAAGGACGCAAGGGGCATTACAAGGAACTTTTCGAGCAGTTGTTGCGCAAAGGCTACCTCTATGCGCGGGTCAACGGAAAGGTCGTCGACATAACTTACGGTATGCGTCTCGACCGTTACAAAACTCACAACATCGATGTCGTAATCGACAAGTTGAAAGTTGAGGAAAAAGACCGTAAACGCCTAACCGAATCGCTCAATGTGGCTATGAAGGAGGGACAGGGAGTCATTGTGGTGCTAAATGCCGACACCAACGAGGAGCATTGCTACAGCCGTCATCTTATGTGTCCCGAAACGGGCCTGTCATACAGCGAGCCAGCACCGCATACATTCTCTTTCAACTCGCCTGTTGGCGCCTGCCCAACCTGCAAAGGCTTGGGGGTTGTCAACAAGATTGATATTGACAAGGTCATTCCTGACCGCTCGTTGAGCATCAAGAATGGAGGCATAGTGCCACTTGGAAAATATCGGAATACTTTGATATTTTGGCAGTTGGAAACAATCGCCGATAAATACAAGTTTAAACTCGACACGCCTATAAAGGATATTCCTGAAGATGCTCTCGACGTCATTCTCAACGGTTCCGACGAGCCGTTCAAATTGTTGAATGCGCCATTAGGCAACTCTTCAAACTATTTTTTGAGTTTCCCAGGAATAATCTCGCAGTTGCAGGACATCACCACGGAAGAAGTTACGGAAGACAATAAGCAGAATCCTACCCAAATGTATGTCAAACAGGACGTTTGCCCTGATTGCCACGGCTACAGGCTTAACAAGGAGGCTCTGCATTTCAAGATTGACGGGA
>CALCFP010000406.1 GCA_937900725.1 uncultured Bacteroidota bacterium
TTTATTGTTACATTAAGTGGATTCACCTCTGTCAAGTTGCCTCCGGTCCAGACGACCCAGTATAGGCCTTGTTCTCCATCGTCGTCTTTAAGGTCTAGCATATATCGGATGTCGCCCAGATGGCATGTGAATGCTTGCTTGCCTATTGTTTTTACCATTATACGCTGTCCTGGGCATATGGCTTCAATGACGTCGACTGCCGAGCAAATCACGCCAATGCCCCAGTTGTTCATTACCTCAACAGTACCCGAGTCGGAGACGAATGTCATTTCGCCTTTTGTCTCATAGTTGAACGATACGAATGCGTCATCGCTGTAGCCGTCGAATTCTGACGCGGCTATGTAACTATCAACTACTTTTATCTGTTTTTCGGGACCATATTGTTTCTCTTTGCTGAAAGTTATGTCGGTTACTGTCATCTCGCACGCACGTTTGCTCATCACGTAAACTTGTTCGATGCTTGATTTAGAAGCGGGGTCGAGTGCCAGACGTATGGTCACCTTGCCGTTTACTATTGGTGCTGATGCCGATGAAGTGACGTCTGACGACGAGTATTTGACATTAAGGTAGAGTGTCGTGGTGTCGGTTGATATGTTCTCAATGACGGCTGTCAGTTCATCGTATTCGCTGAAATCTTTCGGGGAGCCCGTGCTGTCATTGCTAAATTCCCAACCCCAACTTGTCCATCGGTCAAGATATGTGACTTTGTGGGTAGTGGCATCGTATTCGCTTTTGTTTTGCAGGTTTGCGTTGTCAAGGTTAAGTGTGTAACTGCTTGTTTCTGTCTGCGAACTGCATGAAACTGCTATCAATCCTATTGCTAACAATTTGAGTAATTTGGCGTTTTTCATAGTGCATTGTGTTTACATTACAAAAATACTATTTCATAGTAATATTGAACAAATTTATCATTATTCCTGCTCGATGTCAATATTATATTTATGATTAAAGTCAATCTTTTTGCGGTTTTTGCAGTGTTTCGGGTGAATGTTGATTGCCTGTTTTGTGTTTGAAAACTTCCGGGTGTTAGACGAACATGCTTTAACAAAAAAAGACTGAATCCGATTTCGGGTTCAGTCTTTTGTATGGTAAAATGTCAAGTGTATATTATTTGAACAGTCTTTGTGCAAAGAGGAACAAGTCTTCGCGCCATACAGGCCAAGTGTGTCCGCCTTCTTTTGAGTCGTAGAACTCGTACTTGATGCCCATTTTGTCTAATTTCTCCATCATTACCTTGCAGTTGTTGTAGGCAATGTCGGTGGAACTGCCTTGTGCGAGCCACAGTAACTTGATGTTGCTGTTGAACTTGTCTTTGTTTGCCTCAAGGTATGCATAGCATTTTGAACCTGGGTCGTTTGGATTGTTGCCACTATTTGCGAACCAGCCTGAACTGAATACGCCAAGATATGAGAAGAAGTCGTTGTGTGGCATTCCTACGTGCATTGTGTAGAGTCCGCCCATTGAAAGTCCAGCCAAGGCGCGCATTTCAGGACGTGCATCGACGCGGTAGTTCTTTTCAACGAAAGGAACTATGTTGTCCATAATCTCTTTTTCGATGTCGTCGTAGCCACCAACGTTTGCGTCGAGGCTGACAAGAATCATTGGCACGGCTTTGCCTTCAGCCGAAAGGTTGTCGAGAATGATGTTTCCGCGTCCTTGGTTGACCCAGCCTCTGCAATCCTCACCACCACCGTGGATGATGTAGAATACAGGGTATTTCTTGTCGATATTCTGGTCGTAGCCTGCAGGTGTGTAGACGTACATTGTGCGCCAACTATTGGTGACGTTAGAAAAGTAGTTTTCTGTGCGCACGCAACCGTGAGGAACATCTTTTATCTGGTATTGCTCTCCGCCTTCAAGGTAAGGCACTTCAACGCAACTCATCATTCGTCCGCATCCAAAGAAAGTCTCGCTTCCTGGGTCGTTCACTGACACGCCGTCGACAATCAGGCTGTAGTACTGGATGCCACTTACGATGCGTTCGGTCTTGCCCGACCATACGCCCTTGTCGTCTTTTGTCATATCGTATTTCTTTCCGCAGATATCAACCTGTACTTTGCTGGCTTCAGGCGCTCTGAGTTGGAATTCAATAGTGTTGTCGGGGTAAATTGCAGGATATTTGCTACCCTGAATGTTTGTTGTGGCTGGGGTCTGTGCCACTGCAGTTGCGCATAGTGCCAATGCAGGCAATAGTTGCAAGGTCTTGATTA
>CALCFP010000407.1 GCA_937900725.1 uncultured Bacteroidota bacterium
GCCACATTTATGATATGCCCGATGTATCTTCTTCATCATCAAGCCCGTCTGACCATAGGTCATTGGTGCTTCGTGATAGTTGCTGATAGCCGGTAAATCCCAATTTTTCTTGATTGACTTTTCGAGAAACACAACAAATGTTAACATACTTGCTTATTTACAATTGTCATTTGTTGTAACAAAAATCGTACCAAACTATATCAATATCGATTTTTCTTCATTTCGACCATTTATATTCAAATCTTTAATCATCTTTACAAGTGTAATTCTCGGGAACAATGAAATTATTAGTAGAGGCTGGCGGTACGAAATGCAAATGGGGTTTGGCTAGCAATGGCGAAACCGTCATTGAGACAAGCGGATTCAATCCAAACTGTTCATCAATAGACAATTTGCAAGAATTGGCCATCACTGTCAAAATGCAAATTGGCTACAACATTGATTCGATACTGTATTTTGGCGCAGGTTGTTCAAACAGCAAAAGCAAAACCGAAATTGCCGACACATTGTCAAGCATTTTCAAATGCTCCAAAGTCAATGTCCACACCGATTTGGAAGGTTCGGCAATTGCACTTTTCGGCAAAGAAAGTGGCATATCGGCAATATTGGGCACTGGCGCCTCTGCTGGATTTTTCAATGGAAACGAAATTGTGAAGCAGTCGCCATCGCTCGGCTATCTACTTGGCGATGAAGGCAGGGGCGCATATTTAGGAAAAACTCTTATTGCAAAAATACTGCGAAACGAAATGAGCACCGACTTGTGCAACAACTTCCTTTCGAAATACAACATCACCCCATCCGATTTGATAAAAAGCGTATACTCATCTTCTCCCACAAATGGCTATCTGGCAAGTTATGTGCCTTTTATCAGTCATAATATTGACAACAAGCAAATGTCAAATTTGGTGGAAGAATCGTTCCAATTGTTTCACGAAAAACACATTGAACCAATAGCCAACCTATCCAACAAAATCGGTTTTGTAGGTGGCATTGCATTTCAGTTCAGCGACATCCTTCGCAAGATTTACGCAGACAAAGGATTTGAAATCAGGATTTTAAAAGACGCATTTGGGGAACTGATGAATGCGGTGTAATCTTTTTATTGGTTTGCAATTCGACCATTCCATTTCCAAACTGGCACAACATTTATCGCCCTGCCATTAACCATTATCACATCAGTTTGTTCTTTTGTAAGTATCATTCCGTCAGCAACATTCAGGGCATTCATAGCCTCAACAAGCCCATTTACCTCACGGGCCTCGTTTTCGTAGTTCAACACTTCGCACACTTGTATTAAAGAAACAGGTGCACCGTGTTCACAAACAACAAAATCACATTCATACCCCTTATCGTTATAATAATACACGTCCTTGCCCATTCTCCGCAATTGCAGAAAAACGGCATTTTCAAGCCTTCTTCCGCTGTCGGCTGATGCCGAGGGCGACACAACCCTCTGCAACCCAGTATCTATGGCATACACCTTTCGCGGATTCAACACCTGGCTTTTGAACGAATATGAAAACTTGCGAACAAAACTGAACAGATATGCATTTTCCATATAATCAAAATATTCCAAGACAGTCTTGCTTGTCTTCACCTTGATAGTCTGTGTCAATTTTGTAGCCGATACAATGTTCCCGACATTTGCCATAAGGAAAAGCGCCAAATTCTTGACTGCGTGCTCATCACGCAGGTTGTACCTCACCATTATGTCGCGATAAAGAATGTCGGTATACATATTTTCCAGGACAGATTCATCGTACGTACGCAAATAGGCAGGAAAACCGCCTTCGTTCAAATACGAGTTGAACGATTCCGACGAAAGGTCCAATCCTCTAAAACCCACGTATTCAGAAAAAGAGAACGGGAACAATGTCTTTTCAAGATGCCTGCCCGTCAGTTTTGTACCAAGTTCACGGCCAAGCAACGATGCGTTGGAACCCGTAACCACAACCTTATACCCCTCATCCAACTTGCCACGCACATACAATTCCCACCCCTCAACTATTTGAATCTCATCAAAAAACAAATATTCAGGATTATTATCAGAAATTACCATA
>CALCFP010000408.1 GCA_937900725.1 uncultured Bacteroidota bacterium
TATATTGTGTTTTTGCTTTGCTATACACACAAAATACGCATAAATATTACCATATTTTAGGCCTTTTTACAATATAAATTGCTATATTTATATATTCTTTTCTGCTGAATGCAGTTGGCAATTGTTTGAATAACTGTTGTTTGGTTAGTGGGGATTTGCTTTCGAGTGGGTCTTTGACTTTTGGTAGTGACTGGAATATCTTTGTAGTATGTTTTAACAAACAAGTTAGCATGGTCATTGCTATAGAGAAGTCATTGTCGTCGCAAACTATTGCCTTTTCTAAGTTGCCGTATTCTTCTGAGCGTAAGACCGACAATATCATGGCTAATCTAAAAGTTATTAACCCAAATCTAAAAATTGATGGCATAATGTTTTCGCCAAAAAAACTTTGATATTCTTTTAATAATTCTGAAAGTTTGATGTTAAATACATTTTGCTGGTTTTCAGTTAATTCAAACCTTATTGGGGAGGCATGCTTTAAATAATCGTAGAGGGTGTCAAAAGTTGTGCTTATTGTCATAAATGTTTGGCTTGTCTTTATCCTGTTTTTCTCGAAAACATTGTGCCATGATGCCGTTGCGTTTATGTTGTAGATGATGAATCTGGAAAAAAGCCCGTTTTCTGTATCAGGAATTAATGACAGGAATTGCCTTGGGGTGCCAGATAATAAAACAGAGATTTTCGGTTCATTGATTTCTATGAATTCATTGTCTTTTTTTCGCGACTTTGATATCGGTTCGTGATGAAAGGCTTTTCTCAGTAAATCCGAAAAATCACCATATTTTGTTTTGAACGAATTTACAAGAGTGTCGCCTTCTGTCTCAAAGATTAATCCAACGCCATTGTTGTTGTTTAGAATTTGGTAAAAAGACGAAGATGTGCAGTTGCCTGGAATTATTATTTGTGCTCCATTCTTGTATGTAGTGTCACTACTTCTTTCATTATTATCAATTTCTTCTTTGTCGTTGTCCGTCATGTTTTTTTGAATAGTTTCCACTATTTTTCTGCAATGATTTAGCCTTCCTTTTCCCGAAGCTGCTTTGGCTGTAACAAACAGGAATAGATTCGCATATATTGTTTGACCGTCGTAAATACCATATATATTTGGTAAACAAGAAGATATTGTTGTTAATGTTCCAAGGATTAAAATGTCAGCATCTTCGTTTGAGTAACTGCTTTCTATGATTTTTTCTATTAACTCTGGTGATTTTCCTTTTATTTTTTGGGAAAAAGTTGGCATGTCTTTTATTTCTATATCTTCTTCTTCTGCGGAAGTTGCGTATGTTGTTAAAATTGCGGAACTTTCATAACATGGTTGCGCAACTTCCGCAGCTTCCTCATGTTTGGTATTTATTTTTGCTGTTTGTTCATGTAAATAGTCTGTGTTTTTATCATTCTTTTTCATATCTTTGCATTTTGTTGATTATAAACTAATTTGGTTACTTTGGCTTTCGCTTTTGTCGTTTTCTGTTTTGAATTTTGGTGCTTGCGTGTAGTTGTTTATGTTGCCTATCGTGTGCCATATTTCCTTGTAAAAATGAGGTTTGCAGTCGTTTAAATTATCCACATTGTCAATTTTTGCTGTCAAAATATTTCCTATTTTATTGATAATCAGCCATTCGTTATTGGTTAATTTTATAAATTTCAAACCATTATCTTCTTCTATTTCACTGATGCTCAGTTGTTTGTGTGTTATATTTGTAATTACTTTTTCGTAAAACTTGTATTTTTCTTTTGTTTTTCTTTTATTTAATTCTAATTCAAGTAGTTGTGTATTGTTTAGAATGGCTTTTAATTCCATATTTTCCTTTTCTGCTGCAAGACGTCTTGCTGTTTCTGCGTCGTTTGTTGCAATAAGTGCTTCCGTTTCTTTGCATTTGCTTATTAATGACTGTTTTAACTCATTTACGTCATAGCTTGTATACATTTTCAAGACGCCTTTTGGCTTTATGTTTTCTATCTTTTTTTCTATATTTGAATGATTTTTGGCGTATTTTTTTATGTTTTCTAATTCTTTTATATCTCCTTGTAATTCAAACAGTTCGTTTCGTAGTCGTAAAATGCTTTTTTGCAATTCATGCCTTTCGATTAAACTTCCTTCTATTTGTGGATCAATTAGTTGTGTCTGTTTTTCGAGCTTTTTGTTGTTTGTATTTATTGCAACTTTTTGTTTTTCAAGTATTTCAACGCCTTTTTTTATCTGTTCTTCAACCTCTTTTCTTTGTGCTTTCGCTTTAATTACTTGTGCCGCTGTTTGTGTTCTGGCGGTTTCAAATTTCGCTTTGGGGTCCAAAAATGCCTTTGGGTCGTTGTTTTTTACTTCGCCGCGTTGCATGCCGAAGATGGGGGCAAGCCTATCCTGCAAAATTGAGAATGGTATGTTCCTGCAAGTACGTCCAGCTTTTATTACCTTTGTTTTGCCTGTTTGTTTATCTGTAATTACTTTATCTTCAAGATGTTGAGATAAAAAATAAGCGTGTATGTGGTAGTTGCCCACAAATACCTTTCCATCTTTTGTCTGTTTATAATGGCCTTCATCCTTGTGACATGCCGCAAAGACCAATGTCATGTCTGTTATTTCTTTAACCACTTTTGCCATTTCCATTATTTGTTCAATTGTTGTATCCTTTTTTATTGTTAAAATGGCGGGGCGAATAAACATCGTTCCTTTTTGCACCTTTTGTCCAAATGCCCTTTTATATCTTTCTTCGGCTGCCCTTTGATATTCCTCGGGTTGCTTGCCAGGGTTTAACTGCCAGTAGATGTTGTCTTTAGAGCGCTCTTTTATTATGTCTTTTACTATCGAGCGATCTCTGGCGTTGGCAGAGTTAATCATTTGTTGCAAATATTCTTCCTCTCTTAGGTCGTGTCTCATTGAAATACAGCCACTTGCTATCTTCTGTGACGCAAATCTTATAGAAAAAGCACCTTTTTTACTCATTGTTATTTGTTGTTTAAGTTGTTTTCGTTCAGTAGTTTAAGTGCCAACTCGGCATCTATTATTATCTTGCGCTGATACCTGCTTACCGCGGGTGCTATCTTATTGGATTTCAATAGCCTGGCCGCAGTTGAAACGCTACATCCTAACAGGTTGGCAAGCCCTGCCTGCCCGTATACATATTGCTGTTTCTCCTTTTGTTTGCCAATTAATTGATTTATTGGTAGTTGTTCTTTTAATGCATCGACTAGTTCATCAAGTGTCATTTGGACTAACATTCTTTCCTTTTTCATTGTAATAATAAATTATGTTAAACATTATTTTGTTTTGCGCTTGACAAAGGAAGGACAGTCTTTTGATATTTGCAAGTATCTCGTTGCCTAACAAAATTTTACGAAATACCAAAAATTATTCCAACTTGGAATAATTTGAAGCAATAATGTCGTTTGTTAAATAGAAAATTGTCTATTTTTTTGGTTTTTTGCCATTAAAAAAATCATGCCTATGATGAATTGTGTTTTTTTTTATGACCTACGCATTCTATCTTTATGATGCGCATCATAGATTTTAGCTAAAACGTCATTTTTTTTGTTTTTTATGAAATTTTTTTTGAAAAATATTTTTGTGAAAATGTCATTTTTTTTGTCCAGCATTTAAAAAGCCAAAAAAAATGGCTTATTAAATGCTCTTTTGTAATAATGAAAATATGGGAGCGAAGCTGGGCCCCATATTTATATTATTACAAAAGAGGGGATCCAAGGGGAGTATTCCCCTGGCCAATTAGCACTTCAGCG
>CALCFP010000409.1 GCA_937900725.1 uncultured Bacteroidota bacterium
CGTATTTTCTTTAGTCGTAGTAATTTAAGTTGAATATAGAACAATTCTTCAAACTTCAGCCTGAACCGTGACCGTTCTAAATCGTTTTGGTTTTTAGGGAAATGGACGGTTTGCAATGCTGTCTTCAGGTTGGGCATATTCAGTTTGTCGAGAAGTGCTTTGGGCAGTGTCTCGGGAAATGCAGTGTTCTTTAGAGCCTCGTAGAGGTTGAGTTGAAGTTGGTGAATGGTCTTTGTCGTGACCATTTTGTTCTTCATCTTTTCCGATGTGTTGTAGAGCGGATGCAACACGAATTCAGGCTTTGCCTGATACTTGCTCAACTCTTCAATCTCAGGATGGACAATGTTCAGTTGGCGGTTGAATTCCGACGGCTTGCCGAAAACAACATACTCTACATTCACCCGCAGGCGCTCCTTTATCCATTTTATGCCCTGAAACCAAAGCAGTGGAACAGAAGCGGTTTCGTCGGCAAACCACGCCACAAACCTTTGGCGACGGCCTTCGCCAACTATCTCAATTTTGGTTATTCGCCCCTTAATCTGCACAAGTCCCATATCCTCGTTCAGCGTGTTGATAGGATAGAAGCGTGTTCGGTCGAGGTAACGATACGGGAAATAGTACAGCAGGTCGCCGTATGTCTTCAGTCCCAACTCGTCGGCAAGCGTCATTGCGCGTTGTGGGCCAACGCCTTTAAGGTACATAAGGTTTTCGTCGAGAATGCTTGACATAATGGTGATTTATCCAGTCCAAACGTAAGAAAAAAAACGGGCAGATGAAATATAGGCGCTTTGAAAAATGATTTTGCCCTGCATTCAGCGCATACCGCTAATCCAAAAATAAGATTGAAATGTTGGCATTCGCAGAAGTTAAATGTGAACAATCGGCAGAATAAATGGCTGTTTATTCTGCCAAATTCGATTGTCTCTAATACAAAAAAAATCCCCACAGGAACGCGTGGGGATTCTTGTAAACAATAAAAAAACTACTTATAGTTACCAGTTGCAACCAAATACTTGGCAATTGCAATTTGGTAGTTGCATTTCGCTTCTGTCAGATTGTCTTTTGCTTGTTGATAAACGGCTTGAGCCTCAAGCAAATCCGATAGGCCGATAACGCCTGCCTGATAGTTGTGCTGACTTACGTTCAGGTTTTTCTCGGCTTGCTCGACTGATTTTTCGGAAGCGGAGATTTGGAAACTAGCAACATCCATATCGTCGGTCATTTGGCGGATTTGCAGGCCAAGCAGTTCGGTGTTTTTGTCCAGTTCAAGGCGGGCCTGTTCAAGTTTTATGTTATGTTGCTTGATTTTGTGACTACCGCCCCACCAGTCGCTGATAGGTATTGAAACGGTAATCAGCCCGAGTGCGTTTGTCGATTTGTTGTCAGCCATATCGAGCCAGTATCCTGCGCCCGCAATGGCCACTTGAGGCATATATTCGCCACGTATCATCTTCTTTTGCAGTTCCTGCGCTGCGTCATACATCTCGCGGCTTACAATGGCAGGGTTTGCGTTCTCTACATAGTACATGGTTTTCTCAC
>CALCFP010000410.1 GCA_937900725.1 uncultured Bacteroidota bacterium
CCTGTTTACGGCATAGTCCTTTATTATTTTACACAACCTTATGTGTTCCAACAATATGCTCAATCCGAATAACGGCAATTGCGCCATTATTACAAATGGCAAGAGCCGTCCACCTGCGTAGCGCATTCGGTAACCTTTGAGCCTGATGCATTTTGCTGACGGAAATTCTTGTTTCAGGAATGCCAATGCCTGGCCGTCGGAAGCCAAAAGCACTTGTTCGCCATTTCTTATGCAATCGTTGATGATTGGCACACAACGTGTTGCGTGTCCCAATCCCCAATCGAGTGGCGAAACAAGAGTCATAGTTGTCTGGTTTATTCCACAAACGCAAAATCATACGTGCACGACGCGCATTGCGCCTGATTACGCACGTATAGTGTTATTAGACAAGTCTTTTTGACAGCGTATCGTGGCGCATCTTGTTGTTGACAAAGTCGAACGGATAAAGCAAGATTACGCCTGGCTTTGTGCCCTTCTTGAAACATCCGAACTGATTGTCGATGCCAAGTGCCTTGGCTGGCTCAATGGTAGCCATATTTAAAGACTGTGCAAATGTCAATCCGTCGGTCTGCTTGTCGAACATCTGGTTCACAACTGGTTCCTTTGCATTGTACGGCAACTGGTTAGCCTCTGTCACGTCTTTCTCGACACCTGCAAGCGAACGCATACGGATGCCTCTATCGGACATATCGGCATTTGTGGCATCGATGATGAAACCTGGCACAAGCACACCGTTGTGATATTCAAGCCCTTCTTCCTCAACAAGTTTGCCCCCCGTGCTTACAACATCAAGAATGGTGCCGTCGTCGTCGACTACAACGTGGCCGAACATAATAGGCTTGTCGGAGCACGGGAAAACTATATTTGCAGATATCTTTCTCATTTTAAATGAATTAAGTGGTTCAATAATAGTGTTTTTCTGGTCTTTAAGTTGCTTATTTTAACGGTGTAAAGTTATCATTTACATGTTTCGTTTTATTGGTCAAAGGCAATTTTATTCCACAATTTTTGCAAATGGCTGAATCATTGTCACGTGGCTCGCCACAGGCGGGGCATCTGTCCAAATCGTTCATCCAAAGCATCTGGTTGTGAAGAACTTGCGCCTCGCCTTCGAACTCTGGCAGGCAAATGGCTTCGGATATCGACTTCCTGATATATGAGTTTTGGATTGAAATTATCAAAAAGAAGGCTATCACGGCCACGGCCAAGAGTATGATTGTCAATACCTTGAAATTGTTAATGCCAAAGGCGACCGCCATTACAGCGGTTAATGTTGATATGAAAAGCGGATTGATCAGGCTGAAACTGTAACTGACAACGGCCATTGACGGTTGTGTCTGGACATTTATCCTGATTGGCGTTGGAACAAGGAACAGCCGTCGCCAATCGCTTATGACAAACTGGTTGTCTTCCTTTTGCAGATTCAGCGCATCAGATATCTGCGATACGGCTTCTGGCAGTTTAAGGTTGTCGGAATTGTAGAATTCGATGCTGTCGGAATACCACGCTGGCAATCGTCCGCTCATTTCGGTTTGTTGATATGGTAAGCCTTTATCTCCTTTTGTACTATATAGTTGGTGTCGTTAGGGCTGTTGACTTCAACCTTAATAAGCCCGACATTCTTGGCATAATATTCACGTACATTCCAATAGTTGACATCGTCGTATGTTTCAAGAAATTCTGTCACACGATAAACGTCCTTGAATACAGAATCCTTGAACGATACTGAATCGGCAGGCATCCTAATAAACATAGAATCAAGATGGACCTCGCTACGTTTGAGCCTGACGCCGTTGTTCTCGTCAACAACCCACGGCGATGACGAACCTTTCGGCTTGAGCAATTCCTTCATCGGATACAGTGGCGACGATTGGTATATGCTGTACTTGTAGAGATATTTGCCGTCCCAAACAGGCACGTAGCATTCCTCCGACCTCTTTGATGATGATGTTGACAGTCTGTAACTATGCAATTCGTAATTTGTTGCGCGAACCCGTGTGCCATCGGTATAATCCCAATACGAGCCTGGATATGCTGGCAGGTAAACATCTGGTTCAATGTATTTTGCATCGTTGCCCTTTTCACACGACGCCATCACTGCCAATGCCAATACGGTTGTGGCGAAAAACCTAAACTGTCTTTGCATCTTTATTTCTTTTTACTGATAAACTTTTCTTTTAATTCCATTGTACTTGGATTTGGCTCTTGTCTATACCTAATTTTTGTCAAACATTCTAAAGGTAGATTATAGCAATCTCAAATTCGATGCCAATCTTTCACTTTAATTTCTTTGGTTATTAATTCTGGTTCATATTTATCATAACTCACAATTACCAGATTCTTTTCAATATCAGTTTTTACTACATAAGCCTTTTTATTTATATCTAAGCCTCTACTTTGTCCAATTGTGAAAAAATAAGCTCAATCATGTTCTCCCACTTTTGTTCCATCAGTCAAAACAATATCTCATTTTTTCTTTCAAACTTAATTT
>CALCFP010000411.1 GCA_937900725.1 uncultured Bacteroidota bacterium
AAGCATAATGGTGGCAATAATTATGCGTTTCATAATGTTGTTTTTGAAATATATGAGTAAAAATCAAATGTAGGAAAAAACTGAATATGTAGGCAATTTGCATGGCATTTTTTTCAATGTGATGCCAATGCCATTTTAACATGGGACAAGATTCAGTGTCAGGCACGGAATGACAACGTTTTTTTTGGAAAAAAAACAAAAAGAGCAACAGGCCGAAGCCCATTGCCCTTTATTATCAATTGTCAATTATCCTTTATCAATTCTGTGAAACAACCACCCGTTTTGTTTCTGCACCAACCTTCACTATATAAAGTCCTTCGCGTAGCATTGCTATTGAGGCGTTGGGCGCAACGTCCCAACGAGCGACAAGGCGGCCTGTGGCATCATATACGTAGATGTCGGCATCGGCGTTCTCTACAACTATCACGTTGTGATGGGCGTAGATGTTGACGGCTGTGGCGGCATCTTCGGCTATGCCTACATAGCCCCATTCTACAGGACAGTTGTCTGGATTCCAGTCTTTCTTCCATTCGTCTGGTTTTGAGTTTGCCTCGCAGAATATCGACAGGTTGTCGCAGCCTTTGAATGCAGACGAACCCACGGCTTTTACTGAAAGCGGTATGACTATGTTTTCCATAGCCGTGCAGCCACTGAACATTTCAGACTCAATCTCGGTCAACGAACTTGGGATGTTCACCGACTTCAAGCTTGAGCATCCGTGAAATGCATTATCGCCAAGGAATGTCAAGGAATTTGACAACGTCACCGACTCCAGTCCACTGCAATTCAGGAAGGCCTTCACATTAATATACGTTACAGAATTTGGAATGACTATCGACTTAAGTCCGGTACAGCCACGGAAGGCATAACCGCCTATTCGGTCTATAGTGTTTGGCAAAGTAATTGACTGAAGGTCATCGCAAAACTCAAAAGCACTTCCACCGATGTTTAATACTTTGTATGTGACACCATCGTAAGTCACTGAAGATGGTATGTCAACAGTTGTCAACCCTGCGTAATTGCTTGCGTCTGTTGACACCCTTGTCACCTCAACTGAATTTTCTGGTTTGTCTTTCAAAACACTGTAATACAAGTCACCTACCTTAAAAGACGCCTTTGAGCTGGACGTAAACGCCACAAGCATAATGGTGGCAATAATTATGCGTTTCATAATGTTGTTTTTGAAATATATGTGTAAAAATTAAATGTAGGAAAAAACTGAATATGTAGGCAATATGCATGGCATTTTTTTTCAATGTGATGCCAATGCCACCTAACGTCGTCATTCCGTGTCAGGCACGGAATGATAATGTTTTTTTTTGGGGGGGATGTTTTTACTGAAACCTGAAAGGTCTGTACAATAATAACCGGATGCGAGCGAAACGTAGCTTCCGGCTGTCTTACATCACATTAAACTGTCTGAAAGACAGTACTATGAAAAAGACAAGGTTCAACCTTTCAGATTGGCTTTTTAGGGCTTGATTTCCGTAGGTTTCACTGCGTTCAACCCACGGTTATGATAGTTGGCCACTTTCAGTGGCTGTCTTTTAACGTGAATTGCCATTAATTGTTAGGAATTCATTTGTAATACAACTGTTTGAAAGACACCGCACGCAACATCTTTCAAACGAATGAATCATTCTCGGTACAGACGTTGCACGCAACATCTCTACAACGTTTACCAGATGCTAAACCTCTAAACTTCTCGACCTTTACACAATCGGACGCCGCACACGACGTACCTACAGCGCATAACTTTCAACTTGCAAAAACCAGGCTCTAGGCGCCAGGCACTAATGCACTAATTCCAAATCCTACTTATTGCAGTGCATGAAGCAATCGCCACAGGTTGACTGCTTGCCACGCAGGCGGTTCTCAATCATCTCGGCGTAGCGGTCGGCAAGGGTTGGTATGGCTATGGTGCGGACAACCTCGTGGGCAAATGCCGACATAAGCATCATTCGGGCCTCGGCTTCGCCAATGCATCGCTGCTGCATGTAGAAGAGAGCCTTCTCGTCGAGCTGTCCAACGGTGGCGCCGTGGCTGCACTTGACGTCGTCGGCATAGATTTCGAGTTGCGGCTTGGTGAACATTTTGGCTGTTGGCGATATGCAGATATTCTTGTTCGACTGCAATGCGTTGGTCTTCTGTGCATCGGGACGGACAAGTATGTAGCCGTTGAACGCGCCTGTAGCGTTGCCGTTGAGCACGTTCTTGTAAAGTTCGTAACTGGTGCAGTCGGGCACGGCGTGGTCAATGTAGGTGTAATTGTCGATGTGCTGGCTGGCATCGGGCAGCGAAAGTCCGTATAGACGGGCCTCGGCGTGCTGTCCGCTGAACAGCACCTCAAGGTTGTTGCGGACGAATCCGCCGTGAAGCGTGAGCGTGTTGGTTAGCAGGCGGCTGTCGGCGCACTGGCCGAACAGCAACGTCGATATCTGCGACGAACTGTCGTTAAGGTTCTGTATGCTGTAGCAATCAAGCATCGAGCCGTCGAGCATAAACACCTCGGTAAGATTGTTGAACATAAACTGGCGGCTGCTGAGCGTATGGTCGCAGAATACAATCTTCGATTGGCTGCCTCGCCCAGCCACAATCAGGTTGCGCTGGTTCACCATTAGAGGATTTTCGCCCGTAAGGATGTTGATTATCTGTATCGGCTTGTCAACTATCACTCCGTCAGGTATATAAATAAAGATGCCACTACGTGCGAATGCGGTATTTAACGATAGAATGGCATCACCCTTCGCACTTGCGAGGGTGTTGTAATGCTTGTCGAAAAGTTCAGGATGCGATTTTGCGCCGACAGCAATGTCGGAAACGGTTACACCTTCAGGCAAAACACTGTTTTCGGCATCAAACCAGCCGTTGCTGACTGTCACGGTGTAGGTCTCGAGGTTAGGCACCGAGCAACGGAACATAGCCAGTTTGTCCACCTTAGCCTTAATAGGGCTGAACGAATAGCCGTAGGTGTGTCCGTAGGCTATCATCATATCGGTGTATTTATAGCGTTCACAGCCCTTGGCAGGTATTCCGCACTTGCTGAAATGCTCAATCGCTGAGGCGCGATGCCTGTTCATTGCATCAGGCATTCCGTTGGCAATGGTGGCTTCGTATTTACGGTAGAGCGCCGTCAGTTTGTCCTTAATTGCTGAAGAATCGGCCATAGTTACTTGTTATCGAACTCGTTTTTAATCCAGTCGTAGCCCTTGTCCTCAAGTTCGAGAGCCAGGTCCTTGCCTCCAGTCTTCACAATCTGTCCGTTGTAGAGCACGTGCACAACGTCAGGGACTATGTAGTCGAGCAGGCGCTGATAGTGAGTGATTACAATGGCTGATGTCTCGGGTGTCTTCAGTTTGTTGACACCGTTTGCCACAATGCGCAGAGCGTCGATGTCGAGGCCAGAGTCGGTCTCGTCGAGGATGGACAGTTTCGGTTCGAGCATTGCCATCTGGAATATCTCGTTCTTCTTCTTCTCGCCACCAGAGAAACCTTCGTTGACGGAGCGTGAAGTCAGTCGCGAATCAATCTCGACGAGTTTGCTTTTTTCGCGCATCATCTTAAGGTAATCCTGCGCCGATATAGGCGGTTCGCCGTTGAACTTGCGTTTCTCGTTGACGGCCGCGCGCATAAAGTTGACCATACTGACGCCTGGTATCTCGACAGGATATTGGAAACTCATAAACAGTCCCAGTCGGGCGCGGTCCTCGGGTGGCATTGCCAGCAGGTCGCGACCCATAAAGGTCACCTGTCCGCCGTCAACTGTGAAACGGCTGTTGCCTGTGAGCACCGATGACAGGGTGCTTTTTCCTGAGCCGTTCGGACCCATAATGGCGTGTATCTCGCCCGCGTTTATATGCAGGTTGATGCCTTTGAGAATTGGCTTTCCGTCGATAGAAGCCTTTAAGTCTTTAATGTCGAGCATAGAGTAAATGTTGATGCGTTGAATCGTAGCCGTCCCGACATTTATCGGGATGCGGTTTTCAAAATTCGTGATTTATATTTCGTAATCGAGGCAGACGCGAGTAGCGGTGAAAGGGCGAACCTTCTCGTTGGCAACCTTCACGTGCTCAGGATGAACGGCATAACCCTTGAGTGCGGCCTCGTCAACCAATGTCGAATCGAGCATCACATCGGCGTTTGACGATGCAAGGCCGTTGATGTTGACCTTTATCTCGGTCAATCCTGGAACCTTGCCAATCAAGCCTTCAAGGCCTTCCTTGATTTCTTTTTTTACAGTTGCCTTCTCAGCCTCGCTGAGTTCTGCCTTTAATTGCCAAAGAATAACGTGTTTTACCATAATTGTATGTTTTTTAATAATTTGCTGTTTATTCTTAGTCGTTAGCCGTCTTATGACCTAATTCATTTAGGATTTAGTCCCGATAGCCATCGGGATTAGGATTTTAATTTCACATTTGTCATTTGTCTATCGTCTAACGTCTTTTGTCTTTGATTTCACATTTCAAATTTGTAATTTTTTCTATCCCACCGAGCCTTCAAGGCTGACTTGCAATAGTTTCTGCGCCTCAACGGCGAATTCCATTGGCAGGGTGTTCAGCACTTCCTTGGCATAGCCGTTCACAATCAGACCTACAGCGTCTTCGGTTGATATTCCGCGCTGGTTGCAGTAGAAAATCTGGTCCTCGCCAATCTTCGATGTTGTGGCCTCGTGTTCCAGGACTGCGGTGTTGTTGTTGCACTCCACGTAAGGGAACGTGTGTGCGCCACACTTGTCGCCTAAAAGCAATGAATCGCACTGCGAGAAGTTGCGCGCGCCGTCGGCATTTGCCGATATCTTGACAAGTCCGCGGTAACTGTTCTGGCTGCGGCCTGCCGAGATGCCTTTCGAGACTATTCGGCTGCTGGTGTTCTTGCCAATGTGTATCATCTTTGAGCCCGTGTCGGCTTGCTGGAAATTGTTGGTCACTGCCACCGAATAGAATTCAGATGTGGAGCCGTCGCCAAAAAGGACCGTGCTTGGATACTTCCAGGTTATGGCCGAGCCTGTCTCAACCTGGCTCCACGACAGTTTAGAGTTTTCGCCCTTGCACAATCCGCGCTTGGTTACAAAGTTGTAGATGCCGCCTTTGCCGTCCTTGTCGCCTGGATACCAGTTCTGGACGGTTGAGTATTTCACTTCGGCATTGTTCATCACCACAATCTCGACAATGGCGGCGTGCAATTGACTCTCGTCGCGACGTGGCGCAGTGCATCCTTCGAGATAACTTACGTAACTGTCGTCGTCGCAGACAATGAGCGTACGCTCAAACTGGCCTGTCTTGGCCGCGTTGATGCGGAAGTAGGTGCTCAACTCCATCGGGCAGCGCACGCCTTTAGGGATGTAGCAGAACGAGCCGTCGCTGAAGACTGCCGAGTTGAGTGCGGCAAAGTAGTTGTCGGTAGGTGGCACCACTGAGCCAAGATACTGACGAACAAGGTCGGGGTGTTCCTTCACGGCCTCGCTGAACGAGCAGAAGATTATTCCACGCTCGGCAAGCGCGTCCTTGTAGGTGGTCTTTACCGACACGCTATCCATTACGGCGTCGAAAGCCACTCCCGAAAGTGCTTTCTGCTCGTCGAGCGGAATGCCCAACTTGTCGAATGTCTTTTTCAGTTCAGGGTCGATTTCCTTGCTTTCAGGCTTTACATTCTGCTTTGGTGCGGCGTAGTATATGATATCCTGGTAATCAATCTCTGGTATGTCGAGATGAGCCCACGTGGGCATTTTTTGCGTCAGCCAATGGCGATAGGCCTTGAGACGGAACTCAAGCAACCATTCAGGTTCGCCCTTCTTTTCCGAAATGAGCCTTACCACGTCTTCGTTCAAGCCTTTGGCAATGGTGTCGTGCTCAATGTCCGAGACGAAACCGTACTTGTACTCGCTGTCGGTTACCTCGTTTAATATGTTGTTGGTGTCCATTTTTCTAAAGTTGAGACATTCTCTTATTTTCTCTTTCCCGCAATATTGTAAACCTCATTGTCAGACCTTACGGAAATGACCAAAATGTACATTTCGTGGGTTTTCTGATCCTCGACCAATTTGTAAACCACACGTATCCCGATGTCGCGGAACTTGATTTTCAGCAAACCTGCAAGATTGTTTCCTCCCTTGTTTCCTAAAGGTTTGCCATAACCACCCTCGCTTTGTGGTTTCGGATTTGCCGAAACTTTAAGAATGCCTTTTAGGACTATCTTTTTTACCGAACCGTCAAGCCTGCTCAATTCCTCGTAGGCCGAAGGGTGATATTTTATGGTCCACTCCATTACTCGATATCCACTTCAATATCATTTAAATCCGCATCCGTAAGTCCTTCCTTCTCCATAACCTCATCGTGCGTAAGGCAGGCTGTCTTTTCAGAAAGACGGCCTTGAGCCTCCGCCATAAGAATGGCGTTTTCGTATTCCTCCATCAGTTTTTGATAATCTTTTGGGCTCATCAGAACACATTCGGGCACATTGTTTTTCACGACTATCCTGATGCCCGACTTCTTTACCTCGGAAAATATCTGATTCGCCTTGCCCTTGTTGAAACAACTTATTGGAACAATGGAATCAAGAACATTGATTGAGTTTAGTGTATTCATAGCCTTTAACCATTATCACAAAAACATATCGATAAATTTATCGACAAATATATTTATTTTTAATATGACTGCCAACGGCTTTTTACCGACTTTGTAGTCAAAGCCTGCCAAATGCAAGGTTGCCTTCAAATACATTATTCCACAAAGTTGATAGTCTGCATTATTGCCTCCACTTGGCGCATATAGTTGCGTTTGTCCTTCTTGCCCGCGTAAACGTAGCCATCGACAGTGACAATGCGGTTGCGCTTTTCATCGTATTGCGAAATGCTGACAAACGGCCCGCCCATAAAGTCGCCTTTGGTTTCCCACAATCCGCGCAGTTCGGCTGTATATTTTCCGTGCAGGCTGTACGAGCGGAAAGTGGTTACATCCTCGTACATTACGGTTGTCATATATGAGCCGTCGCGTGGTCCGCCCACGTAGTTTTTGCACATCTGGTTGCGTGTAGCAATCAGTCGGTCGCGGGTGAATGCGAGTGTGTCGGTGTAGTCGTAGTAATAGACGAAGATGCCTTGACTGATTTCTGGCGTCTCGTGCGAAATCCATACGAAGTTGTTTGTGTCCATATCATAGGTGTAGCCTTTGGGAATGGTCATATTTATTCCGCACGACTTTTCGAGTCTGGCCTGCACTTCGCGGTCAGGGAAGGTGGAGTAGTTTCTGATAATGCGGTCCTGCTCGGCTTTAAGAATGATGCCGACTAGTTTGTCGCGGTTGTCTAAAATCAATTTAATAAACTCCTGAACACTTGGTGCAGTAATCTTGACAATGGTCTGTGGCTTGGCCCAAATATCGTAAGCCACCTTGATGCCCGAAACACTGTCGGCAACAATGTTGCAATCGATGATGTTGCGGTGACGCTGGAAAATCTCTGAAAAAGCGCTGTTCGGGATATGCACCAAGTCGAACATAGGCTCACTTTGCGGCAAACCTGGCACGTCTTCGCATAAAACGTTCAGCAAGGTATCGACTGATGATTTCCAAACCTCGTCCTCAATAATCAGCACGACCTCGCCTGCGGCGCCCGATATCTCGGGAAGCATTTTCTCGCGCACTTTGTTGCTATTGCACGATGTGAGCACCGTGGTGGCGAACATTGCCACAAGGAACAGCCATTTTTTCGTTTTCATAAGCATATAGTTTTTGAAATAGTAATCATTCTCCCCTTTTGTCATTTTATATCTAAAAATCCACGCCGAAAAGACATTTTCTTCATTCATTTATTCAGCCACACATAGTTTTATTTTACTTCAACAATTTTCTGGCATATTCAATCACTTGCCCCACCAATTTCTCAGTTGGCTCAACATAGGGCAACACGTCATCTTTGGTCAATCCGTAAGTGTCGTCATAATCGCCTGTTTGCCGCATTGTGAACAATTCGTGATATAATCGGCCTATTTCAGCAGGGAAAATACCTGTTTTAATAAACCGCATACCGAAAAGATGAATTACTCCACTATGTGTTTGTGCCACATCGCCGTTGGCTATAAGCAATGCCGACACTGCATTGTAAGCGGCATAGTAAAGACGGTTTGCAATAGTTTCCCAATATTCCAACTCCATAATACCTTTTGCTTGCTCAAGGGCACGAATGGCTTTGTCAACCCGGAACTCTACAACAGCGAGCCTTTCTTCATCCGACATACTCATAAGGCAACTCCCTCTCTCATGACGTTCTTGTAAAATGGCGTAAAACTTTTTGATTCCCAGTCTTTTATAGTATACATAATGGGGTTTATCATCTCATCTATCTGCCATCCCAATTCTCGAATGGGATATGATATGTTGTTCATATCGTCTGACGTTATTCGGTCTTTGTCAAGCAAGACAAGTACGTCCCAGTCGCTGTTGCGACGAGCGTCGCCACGCGCACGAGAACCGAACAAAATAGTGCGAGCCTTATATGGGCCAGCCTTGTGCAGCACTTTTTCAATGCCACTGGCAATCATATTTCTGTGTACGTTCTCTGGCTGACTCATAATGTTTTTTCTATCTGTAAAACGACTAAAAGTACTAAAAAGTAAATTGTTCTCAAACCTGTATTTTTAAAGTCTTTAGGCATCAATCGTCCAATTTCAGCACGGCAAGGAACGCCTTTTGCGGAACTTCAACCGTACCAATCTGGCGCATACGTTTCTTTCCTTCCTTCTGTTTCTCGAGCAGTTTGCGCTTACGCGAAACATCGCCACCGTAACACTTGGCGGTAACATCCTTGCGCACGGCCTTCACAGTCTCGCGGGCGATAATCTTGGCGCCAATGGCGGCCTGAATGGCAACATCGAACTGTTGGCGCGGTATCAGGTCCTTGAGTTTCTCGCACATCCGGCGTCCCAAATCGTAGGCGTGGTCGGTATGGATAAGCGACGACAGGGCATCAACGCCTTCGCCGTTCAGCAGTATGTCGAGTTTTACAAGCGATGCCCGCTCGTAGGTTGACGGGTGATAGTCGAACGATGCGTATCCTTTTGATATACTCTTCAGGCGGTCGTAGAAGTCGAACACAATCTCCGACAACGGCATATCGAACGTGACCTCGACACGGTTGCCTGCCACGTATGTCTGGTTTTTGAGAATTCCGCGCTTGTCGATGCAGAGTTTCATTATGCTTCCCACATAGTCAACTTGTGATATTATGGTTGCGTTTATGTAAGGCTCCTCAATATAATCGATTACATTGATAGGCGGCAATCCCGATGGATTGTGAACCTCAAGTTTCTCGCCTTTCTTGGTGTAGCACAGGTACGACACGTTGGGCACGGTTGTTATAACATCCATGTTGAATTCGCGGTCGAGGCGTTCCTGCACAATCTCCATATGCAGAAGTCCGAGAAATCCGCAACGGAAGCCGAATCCAAGAGCCGCTGACGATTCGGGCTGGAATGTCAGTGATGCATCGTTGAGTTGAAGTTTCTCGAGCGATGCGCGAAGGTCCTCGTACTCGTCGGCAACAACAGGATAGACACCTGCAAACACCATCGACTTGACTTCCTCAAAGCCCTCTATGGCCTTTTCGCACGGGCGCTCGACGTGAGTGATTGTATCGCC
>CALCFP010000412.1 GCA_937900725.1 uncultured Bacteroidota bacterium
CTTTATCGTCAGGATATTCGCGGACATATTCGAGCAGTTTCGACGTGAGCAGGTCGGTCAGGCTGTCGTCGGTATCGCTATAAACGGCCTGCTGAAGATTGTTCTGCACCTGCTGAAGATATACATCGCTGGTTTTCAATATATCGAGATATTCCTCAATCATCCGCCCGAAGTTGCGCTGATAGTAATAAACCTGCGCCAACTCCAAATGGAAATCGTAGGTGCCCTTCAGTATTTTCCGACCTTCGAGATAAGTCTGCTCGGCATACTCGAAAAGGCGGGAGCCGATAAAGGCGTTTGCCAACTGAAACACCTGATTGATGTTGGCGGGCATCTTCTTGATTGCCTGGGCGTAAACCTGTTTGGCCTTGTCGGTTCGGCCACGCAACTCCTGCAAATGTCCCAAATCGACATTGTACTTAGGCCGAGTCTTATCTAACTTTATCTGGCTGTTTATCAGCGACTCGGCATTGTCGTAATCGGAAAGTTGCAAAAGGCAGTTCAGATAATAGGTGTAGTATGTCTCGTTCGGGTTCTGCTGAAAGAGTCTGCCGAAAATGTCGGATGCCTTCCGATAGTCGGCCTGACGATAGTACTGCATAGCCAACTGACTGTCGGTGAGTCGGTTCTGGGCTTGTTGCGCGAACGACAATCCTGATGTCAGGCAAAATGTGACAAGCAGTAACGGCAATAGCATCTTATGGCGGAACGGCATCTCTTGAACGCTTATGGGACGGACTCCCCGATTAACATAATCTTCAGAAATCGGCTTAACGTAGTCGGTCGGCTGACTTCACAAGGTCGTCGTCGGCCTTAATGCGCTTGCGCGCAAATGCAAGCAGAATGACGTTGACTATCGGGAATATCAATGCCATACTGAAATCGATATGGATGTTTGTCTGTCCCGACTTGTCGAACATAAAAAACACATAAGCGACCATTGTGAACAGAATGACTATCTGCAAAAAGGCGTTTATGCGGACAACCTTCATCTGCAAGGTACGGTTCCTGAACAGGAAAATCGATATGAGACAAAGCAGAAAGGCAAAAAACGTGACTAAGGCCAACGGCAACATTACGGTTGACGGCACCAGGCTGAATGCTGGCGATATGTGGCAAGCCGTGATGTCATAACTTCCCTGTCCGACTGAAAAATGGAAACTCGGCACAAAAAACAGGCAAATGGTAAGCACGCTTGCCACGAAAATGTAGATTGACTGGATTCTCTGTATCATCTCTTTAGTGTTAAAATATTAATTATAAAGTAAAACGATAGACGGGCGTGGCACTGTCGCCTGCGCGTCTGATTCGCGGAGCAAATCGGGGGCTAAAGATAGCATTGTGGCGCAAAAAACGCAATTGCCGTTCGCCTTGGCAAAAAATCTTTTCTACATTTGCGCCCGTTTTCAAAAAACTACTGATTATGAAACCTCTACTTACCGTCGTGCTACTTGTGATAAGCAACACGTTTATGACTTTTGCCTGGTACGGCCATCTGAAATTCGGCGAAATGCGTGGATTCAAGGACCTGGGCCTATGGGCTGTAATACTCATCAGTTGGGGCATCGCATTGTTTGAGTACTGCTTTCAGGTTCCAGCAAACCGCATCGGCTCAAACATCAACGGAGGTCCATTTAGCCTTATCGAACTAAAAGTGATTCAAGAGGTTGTATCGCTGACTGTGTTTACAATCTTTACATTGGCCCTTTTCAAGACTGAGACATTCCGCCTTAACCACATAATCGGATTCGCGTTCCTGATTTTGGCGGTTTACTTCATATTCAAGAAATAGAAAAAGTGCATTGTCTTGCATTTTTGCTACATTTGCACAAAATCACAACGCAATGGATTACAATACAAACAGAGACAAACTGCAATTGCCGGAATACGGACGCAATGTTCAGGAAATGGTTGAAATAATAAAGAACACCGAAGACAGGGACGAACGCAACCGACTGGCAAAGAGCACAATACAACTAATGGGCAATATGAATCCGCAATTGCGTGACGTAGCCGACTACAAGCGCAAACTATGGGACCACCTGACAGTCATCTCTAAGTTCGATTTGGACATTGACGCCCCCTATCCATTGCCGACACAGGCCGAGGTTCACCAAAAGCCTGCGAAAATGAGATACAGCAACCCCGACGAAATCCGCTTCAAGCACTACGGCAAGATTCTGGAGGACATGGTCCGCAAGGCAACGCAAATTCCTGAAGGTGAGGAAAGAGACGCCTTGATTGAGATTGTTGCCAACCAGATGAAGAAATCGTTCCTGACATGGAACCGCGAGACTGTTGCCGATGAAGTGATTTTCAACGACATTCTGGCAATATCATGCCACCACCTGCAAATACCCGAAGGCCTGAAACTGAAGGACACCCGCGACATCCTGCGCATGCAAAACCAGGCAAACGAAAACCAGGCAAACAACAAGCGCAAACAAAACAAGAATCAAGGCAAGAAGAAGAAAAAACAATAGTCATTCTTTTTATTTGCCGATAGTCTAGACCTAGCTGAACAGTTCCATCAGCTTGTCGGCGGTCATATCCTTGAGCGGGTTGCTGTTGACGAAGATGCTCGCCAATTCGCTCTTGCGGTTCTGCAACTGGATAATCTTCTCCTCAAGGGTTCCGGCGGTGACAAACTTATAGACAAAGACGTTCTTGTCCTGGCCGATACGGTGGGCACGGTCAACGGCCTGATTCTCGGCCGACGGGTTCCACCACGGGTCGAGCACGAAGACATAATCGGCTGAGGTGAGGTTGATGCCCACTCCGCCCGCCTTGAGCGAGATGAGAAAAACCTGCACGCTATCGTCGTTCTGGAACTTGGCAATCTCCTCATCGCGTTTCTGCGTCTCGCCGGTGAGCATTGCGTACCTTATGCCCTGCTCCTTCAGATAATCCTCGTAGATATTCAGATATTTGACAAACGAACTGAATATAAGCACCTTGTGATTCTCGGACAAGACGGTTTCCAATACGCGCGTAACCTCGTCGAACTTGACCGAAGGCTCGCTGAAACCGGCCAGGCGAGGATGGCAGGCTATCTGCCTCAACTTCATAAGCGACTGGAGCACCATTGTGGAATTTTTGGCAATACCCTCACGTTCAATCTTTTCCATCAAGGCATTGCGAATAGACGACTTCTCCGACTCGTAAAGCGCCGTCTGCTCCTTCTCCATTGTGCAGACGCGAATCTGCTCGGTCTTTGGTGGCAAATCGCCGGCAACCTGCGCCTTTGTACGCCTCAACACGAACGGCTCTATCAAAGCCTGCAACTGCCGGGCCACAGTGCACTCCGGGTCGCGCTCGATGTGCGACACATATTCCGACTTGAAATGCTGAAGTGTGCCCAAAAGTCCAGGATTAATGAAATTCATCTGCGCCCACAAGTCGGTAAGGCTGTTCTCGATAGGCGTTCCTGTCAGCACAAGTTTATATTTCGAATTCAGTTTTACCACCGATTGGTAATTTTTTGACGCAGTGTTCTTTATAGCCTGACTTTCATCCAAAATGACATAGTAGAACGGATATGACTTCAGGCGTTCAATGTCGTTGCGGACAAGTCCGTACGTTGTGACGACGACATCGTAAAGGTCGAAGATGCGTACATTCTGTGCACGGTTGTTGCCTACATACGGCATCACTTTCAACTTTGGCGCAAAGCGTTTAGCCTCACTGCACCAGTTGTGGATTAGCGACAACGGCATCACAATCAGGCTTGTAGGTCGCAGGTTGACTGTCTGTACCTGTGGCTGGTCGAAAAGCGACAACTGCCCTTGAGGCTGAATTTCCGGAATCTCGACCTCAAACTTGTCGGTTGACGCATCCAAAAGCAATGTGAGCGCCTGAAGTGTCTTGCCCAAGCCCATATCGTCGGCCAGGCAACCGCCAAACCCGTTGCGCTTGAGCAACTTCATCCAATAGTAGCCCGCCAACTGGTACGGGCGCAATGTTGCATCCAACCCCGCCGGCAACGACTCCTTGGGAAGATTGTCGATGCTGAAAAGATTCCGCAAATTCTCGACATCGGGCGATTCGACCCCCGACTCGTGCAACAAGCCGAACATCTGCTTCTTTATCGTCAGCCTGTCGCCGTCTTCGTGTGCCGACTGGAACAATTCGAGATAGCGTGTGAACCATTCGGCAGGAAGCACCGCCACCGTGCCGTCGGGCAGTTCATATTCACGGATGTTCTTCAGTATATTGCGCCTCAACTTCACAAACGGGAATGTAAAACCGTTGACAGTCACCATTCCGCGCAAGTCGAACCAATCGTTATCCTGATTGGCCGTTATGCGCAAATCGATGTCGCCTATGTAATACTTGCGCTCAAACGCCTCCTGTCTTATTTCGATGCCTGCGCTTCGGAATCTTTCGGACAATTCACATAAACGGTTTATGGTCAGGAATATGGCATTCTCGGGCTCGGCCGATTTTATATCGTCGAAATAATAATGTATGTCGTCGGGCGTCGATAACTGCATATCCTTCAGTTTTTCAATGATATCAAGTTCGGCCTGGCGTTGGCGCAACGTCTTGACAAACTTCACGTCGTCGCCGTTGCGCAACAAATCGACATAGGCGCGCTCGTTGCTGTTAGGCAAGATGACCTTGCCACCATACTGGAACTTGAGCAACAGCGCCGGATTGCCCTGAAGGTCGTTCTGCAGATAGAGCAACGGCTTGGGCTCGGTCTTGACAACGTTGACTTCAAACCCACGCGCGTTGACCTTGAAATTCTTGACCACATTGAGTATGAACTTCTCGAAATAGACCGATTCGGTCTCCTTGCGGATATGGATGAAATCGTTGACAAGAAATGGCGCGAACTTCTTGCTGTCGATATCGGAGAACTGATACAAGACGTTGTTTATAACCACATTGCAAGGATCTTGGTCGGTTATGACAATGGCTGTCTTGCCTTTCAACTTATCGTAATGGTCGCCGTGGTCGATGGCAATGCGGTAGCGGATTCCGTTCTCGTTTCGGTCGAAAAGGAAGAGCATCCGGGACTTGCCCGTGGCAACCGTTATCTCGTCGGTGGCATAGAACTGGCTGTACTTGGGATCTTTGTAGAAGATGCGCAAATTGAGCGATATTGCCAACTTCAGCATTTTCTTAAGCCTGACTTCGATGTGAGGACGAATGCGGGTTTCGATAAAGTCCTTATCGACGTGGCGCAGGAAATCCATTGGAGGCTCCTTTGAGAAAAGGCGTGCGACATAGACGTCCTCAATGGTTCCGTAGAGTTTGATAATCTCCTCATAACCATCGCAATAACCCGTAGCATCCTGTATATTTATAGGCGATGCCTTGTCGATGACCGAATAGAGCGATGCCCCACTCGATGGCGTGATAAGGTACGGGATTATCACCACACCGAACTTGCGGTGCTTGGTCACTACGGCCACCAGTTCCTTCTGCATCAGTTGCCTCCCGACATTTTCGCCTTGTAGCCGGCCTGCACGAGCAAGTCGTAAACCTTCTGCTTGAACTCGCCTTGGATGAGTATCTCGCCATCTTTGGCCGAACCGCCGACGCCACACTTGTTCTTGAGCATTTTGGCCAACTCCTTCAAATCGTCTTCAGTGCCGACAAATCCTTGCACAAGTGTCACCGACTTGCCTGCACGCTGTTTGCGGTCGATGCAGACTTTCAGATTCTGCTTGCCTGGCTCGAGTGTTTCGGCTTCAGGCTCGTCGTCGGTTTCGTAACGGAAGTCGGGGTTTGTAGAATAGACCACATTCAAGCGGTCTTTCCAATCGTTGCTATTGCGGTTGTTGTTCTTGCCCATTCTAATTTTTGCGTTAATATTTGTGCTCAATGAAAGGTGGTAAAGATAGGGAATATTTAGGATTTAGGATGTAGGATTTAGGATTTAGGATTTAGTCCCGATGGCTATCGGGATTAGGATGTAGGATTTAGGATTTTAAATTTGAAATTAGGGACAAAGAAGATTGAGATTTGGATTTTGCTTTTTGTCGTTTAGACCAAGAATTACAAAGTTGAGAAATGCGACTTTTGGCAAAAACACACTTGCATATCTGCCAAAACACCACAAAAAAAATAAATGTGATTTGAAATAAGGACTCTATTGGAAACGCATTGAAAGACTCAATGCAACAGGCTATTTCCGCTTGCTGAAGACGATTTCGGAATCGGAAATCTGGTAGTTCCAGTTCATTGCTGTGGCAATGATTTCGGCAACCGATTCGGCTGTCGGGTGGTCGAACTTGCCTGTGTATTGGATGTTCCGCGTGTCTTTCGGAAGCACAATCTTCTTGTTCAGATAGTCGCCCAGTTGAACTGATATTTGCGACAGCGACTTATTATCGTAGGCAAACAAGCCCGTATGCCAAGCCAAGGCGTTATTGTCGAGGCTGTCGGTTGGCATCAGTTCCTTTTCAGCGCAGTCGAACGATGCGTGCTGGCCTTTAGTGACAATCCGGTTGTTCTTGCGTGCGCCAAACGACACCTTGCCTTCAACAACCGTAAGTTCAACCTTGCGATCTGTATCATAAGCCTTTAGGTTGAACGATGTTCCCAAAACCTTAGTGAACACGTTCTGCGGTGTCTTTACAACGAAGTCGTCGCCTGTGTGACGCACATTGAACATTGCCTCGCCACACAAAGCAACATTGCGTGAATGTCTTGCCTCGTTGTACTTATATGTCAATTGGCTATTCTTGTTTAGCCAGACTGTCGAACTATCGGGAAGGACAACCATTTCGGCGCCGTCAACGGTTGCATACCTGAACACCTCGGTGGTGGTTGCAGAACGTGAAGCGAATATTCCGATGAGCAAAGCCACTGAAGCCACTGCCGATGCAATCCAGGCAAACTGCGGACGTAAGAAACGGCGTTTCTGAGTCAACTGCTTGAATTGTTCCCATTCGGCATCGATATCGACGTCCATGGTGTATTCCGCCTTTCCGGCGATAGTCCAAACGCGTACAAGTTCAGCGTACTCGTCGGCATTGGCGGGCACCTGCAACCACTGGTCAAATGCCGACTGCTCTTTGTCAGTAAGCAAATTGCCTGAGAGTTTCTTGGTCACTATGTCTGAAATTGCGTCTTGCATTTTTTTGCGTCGTCTGGTTATAAGAACAATTCAACAAGCCAAAACCCTACGATAAAAAGCGGATTTTTTTCAACTATTTTCAAATATGGCTTGAGTTCTTCTCTTAATTTCTTAATTGATAAAGTTATATGTTTTTCAACAGTTTTTACGGAAATTTGTAACGAGTCGGCAATTTCCTGGTTTGGCATTCCCTGGAAACGGCTCAATGAGAATATTGCCCTGGCTTTTTCCGGAAGTTGATCAATAGCCTGCCTTACAGCATCTTCCACCTCGCCCTCAAGATAATCGTCGCTATTGTCGGATAACGAGATGTTCAATTGTGCATCAGTATATTCATCTTCATACTGAAGCCGATTGAGTTTTTTGAAATTATTGATGGCGATGTTGACGACTGATTTCTGCAGATAAGACCGGATGTTTATTTGCCCGTCGACAGAAGAGCGTCGTTCCCACAAATTGACAAATGCCTGCTGTGCAATGTCGTGAGCCTGGTCGCGATCTTTGACGATGGAATAGGCTACATTGCACATTGATGCAAAATTGCCACGGAAAACATCTTCAAACTGCTTGTCAGTTAACATCAGACTCAAAATTTTGCCACAAAAGTAAATCCTAAATTCAAATATTGTTGCATGCTGTCGGCACAATAATCGGAATCATGTGACTTTACGCGTTCCCACCATCATTAATTTATGCTGATTACAAGCAAGATTGGCATTGCACGACGGCTTGTTTTGGGCCAGTTTCAACGAAGTGGCAACATAAAACTCATGCTTCGCATCCAATTAAACTCTATCTTTGCCATATATGGACATTTTCCACGAAATACTGAAAAAATATTGGGGATATGACTCCTTCCGCGGAATACAGGAAGAAATCATTCAGAGTATTGGTAATGGCAGAGACACCCTCGGCCTGATGCCGACAGGGGGTGGTAAATCTATCTGTTTCCA
>CALCFP010000413.1 GCA_937900725.1 uncultured Bacteroidota bacterium
CAATATGTCGCCAATGGCCTTGTTCACCTCAAGACTCTTGTCGCGGATTTTCTCGAAAAACGCGGTCGATTGTATGATCCCTTCGTCGACAATGTGCAGGTTTTGATTGTTTTGCGACAGTATCTCTTTTATTTTCTTTGAGTTTTGTGAAGTCTTTTCGGCCAAATTCCTGATTTCGTTGGCGACAACGCCAAAACTTTTACCCTGTTCGCCCGCTTGATAGGCTTCAATTGTCGCATTTACTGCCAGAAGATTGGTTTCTTCAACAATGTTCTCTATTACGTCAAGTGCCTTGAATACAAGCAACGATGATTTCTTTAGGGCGTCGATGTGTTCAATGTTCTTTGAGAATACGGCTTTTGTCTCGTCTACTTGCGAAACCAGATTTGTGACTACTTCCGAACGCGACATCACAATCTTGTTCATATCTTCCATTGAATTATTGATTCCCTGCGCCCTTGAAACAGCATTTCCAATAAGAGATGCTTGTCCGTTCAGGTGCTCGCTAACCTTTTTTACTGAATTCAGGGTTCGGTCGGTCGAGTTCAAGAGTGATTTCATCATCACTACCGTGTCGTCCGATTTCTTGCGGTCTTTTTCCAGACTTATGGTGATCCTGTTTTCCACTTTAAGGGCAATAATCAGCAGGCTCGTGATCATTATGTGGAACGTGCCTCCAATGCACAGGCAGAATATTACGCTTGATGATTCCACGCCAGCAATGGTGAATATTCGGAAAACCGCGAAAATTATGGCGCAGGTTATTTGAAGGGCGCCAACCATTATTATCTGAAACTTCTTGAATGCGACTATCGACGACAGCACAAAGAACGGCGTGCTCAGCGCATAGTACATGTACACGTCCCTGTAATTCATTTGCGCCTGCGTGAATGAAAGTAGCATTGGAAGTATGCCTAAAAACACAAGAAATATTGTCGACGATTTGTCGAATTGTCCTTTTTTCAGAAGGTATAGGCTTGTCAGTGAAAGTGCCACAATAAGCAATACTACAGGTACTACGGAGCCTCTGCCTCCAATTATCGAGAACGGGAGCAGAAGGCAGCACGTTGAGAGCAGAATCATTATTACGATTGCAAAATTACGGGTCTTGATTCGGACGTTGATAGTGTCCTTTGAATACACTTTCGTGATTTTTTTTATCAGTTCCATCGTTTGATTTTTGAACATTTAATGCTTGGGGCATTAAATCAGTTGTAAAATGTGTGTGTGGCGGTTAATCCATTGCTATAACAATCGAAACCGTATTTTGTTCATAAAAAAGATGTAAGAAAACGATTGAATGTATTTTATCCTTCCCCTGTTGATAGAATATTCATTTGTGGGGGCAGTTCTTGTGCCGAATCTTGCAATGAAGACGATTTTAAATGTCATTTTCGTCTCAAATGACAAATGTCTTACTTCAACCCTTTCTTGAAGTTGAAGGCCGATGAACCTTGAATGCCTTCAGATGCCGAAAGCAGTTTCAGAATGTGAGCCAGTCGGTTGTTGTCGGCTTTTTCAAAACACATATCTATCAGGAAACGGTTGAAGTTTTTTCCACGCAGTTTGTTGGCGTATTGCGTTATGCACACGGGTTGTCCGGGTGTGATAATGGTTATGCCGTTCACGCGTTGGCGCACGTAGTGGTTCTTGCGTTCGTCGGTGAAGATGTCGTCGCCGAGTTTTACAGGCATCCGCGACGAGAAGAGCCGTGGCCTGAAGTACATTGGTATTGCAATCTCGCGGCAAGCGCCTGTCAGAAGGTTTTCGTATTCGTTCTCTACAGGGCTTATGAACCATTCGGCACCTTGTTGCTTCAGCCATAATGCCGATGCGTCGTTGTAGGCGTAAACCATTTCGTTTGTGGCGAATCGGCTTTTTGCAGGTAGCAGTTCCTTTTGCGACAAGTGGCTGAGTACGAAGCGGTTCAGCCCATTTTGGGCAAATTGGGCACAGGCTTTCCTTACCTTTTCAATTTTCAGTTCGCTAATGAACGTCGGCAGTTCAATCCAGATTTTTTGGCCAATTTTGTTATCTTTTATGTTGATGCTCAAAATGTTGTCCCATTCCAATGTCGGCAACGAAACGATAATTGTGTCAGCCTTCAAAATCGACTGGCATTTTAGCCATTCCAGATTGTCGATGCGGACTATTGTCACAGGCTTTACGTTGATATTCAGTTGCTTGCGTATTTTTTGGATAATGTCGTGCTTTAGCGCTTGTGACATTCGTGGTTCGCGCGAGTTGGCAGCCGGGAGTTCCGTGCCTAATTTGTGGTCGCGGTAGGCGGTAAGGTAGATGTCGGTGCCGACGGGTGCCATGCCCTTGAAACCCTTTGCTGTGTAAGTGTTGCCGTTCAGCCTGAAGTTGTCGAGCACGAAGGCGCATTGGTCGCTGTCGTTGTCAGTGCGTACACGCAGCCGGTTGCCTTGCTTCAGTTCAATGTCCGATGTGAACGATATTGTGCCGTCGTGGCAGTCGGACACTTTGCCAATCAGTATTCCCGTATTCGGATTGTCGGCAATTGCGTCCTTTATCGGGCGGTTCATAAACCATTCGGTCTTTGGCCGTGACAGGTCGTTCACATTGTCGATGTCTGCCT
>CALCFP010000414.1 GCA_937900725.1 uncultured Bacteroidota bacterium
CGCCTTCGATGGTAAGGACAGGATTATTGTTGCTGTTCTGTGTTGAGCAAGACATTAGCATTGCCACACCGAATGCAATGGATAGAATCTTTTTCATTTTGAAATGTGTTTAGTAAGTTCGTACGGTTACCAAAAGTAGTATTTTCTGTTAATAATTAAGTGTTGTCCCATAAATTGCTTGCAGTGATTTTGCAAGTTTCGTCAGTCAGGTTGATTGGTTTGCCGAAGGCGCAGTGGCTCGATTGCCCTATTGCTTTTCACATTCTTCGTTCCAGATGAGGTCGAATGCTTGGGCAAGCCGTTCCTTGTCACGTATGATGTCGCGCAATTCCTGGAGTTTCTTCCCGTTGTCCGATTCGGGTACCCATAGTTTCAGATACCCGCCTTCGGCATATTTCTCAAGCAGGTGCTCAACGGTGCGCTTGTAGTGCCCGTCCTTGTCGAGGCCAGGGTAGTGCGACAGCCCGTACTGCACCGTGCGCCGTATTATATCCATAGGGTCGATGCTTCGGTCGGCTTCTGCCACAATTTTGCCGTATATGGTCCGAGGCTCCGCTTTGGACGATGCTCTGTGGTCTTCGACGGCATCGGCAATTATGTCTATCTGCTCGGGAGTGAACCATTGTCGCAAGTGGCTGTCGTTGCGTACAAACAGGGCCGATGCTGTATGGTGAGTCTCGCGCCCTTCGGTCAGGCCAGTGTCGTGGTACGACGCTATGGCATAGACCATATCGGCATCTACGGTGGTCTTGGTCCCGTCGGGCTCGGCGTAGCGTGGCGAGCGGTTGATGGTTTCTGCCAGTTCCAGACTCTTGGCAATCACCATCTGTGCGTGTCCGACTCTGTGAGCCGTGTCGAAATTGGCGTACATCGGCAGTATGTTCCGCTCAACGTAGCGGACTAAATCGGGGGTTGGAGTCATCGGTGGCATAATTTTGATCTGTAAATCAGGATATTGTCATTGAGTCATTCCGTAGGTTTGCACAATCAGTTTCCAGATTCCGTATGCAAGTGCCAGGTAAAGAATCAGTATGAAAAACGGGAAAATCCACATTCCGAAATATTGCCCGAGCACTCCGCAAATAGGGGGCATTATCATCATCGAAATGTTTGAAACGCCAAATTGGGAGCCCATTACCGAAGGTGAGTTCTTTTTCCCGAATAGGCACGGAGTCAGGTAGGTGAGATTGGGGAACATAGGACCGTTGCCAATGCCAATGACTAAAAACGAGATGGTGGTGACAGTAATGTCGTGAGCCAGAATCAAGCCCGCGATGCCCAATCCCAGCAATATGCAACTTGATTTTATGATTGTCCAATTGCTGAATTTCATTGCCAGCAATCCCGAAACAAAGCGACCGACAGCAATGCCTGCAAAATAGAACATTACATCAGTGCAGAAACTTTTGAATGCATAAAAAAATCAATTAAAAAT
>CALCFP010000415.1 GCA_937900725.1 uncultured Bacteroidota bacterium
TGTCGGTGAACGCGACTCCGCAACGTTTGCGTCCATAATCGATAGCAAGCAGTCGTCCCACTAAATTCCTGCTATTTGTTTGATTTCGGCCATAATGCGCTGTGCCAATGCGTCGGCTGACGATTCCGACTTGCTCTCGGCATAAATGCGAATAATCGGTTCTGTGTTCGACTTGCGCAGATGCACCCATTCAGTAGGAAAATCTATCTTCACGCCGTCGATATCGTTGACACGCTCGTTCGCATATTTCTTCTTCATTTCCGCCAAAACAGCATCTACATTGACAGCAGGCGTAAGTTGAATCTTGTTCTTTGAGATGAAATATGCTGGATATTTTGCCCTCAGTTCAGATGTCTTGACTTTGCTTTTTGCCAAATGGGACAGGAACAGGGCTATTCCGACCAATGCGTCACGGCCATAGTGCAATTCAGGATAGATGACTCCGCCATTGCCCTCTCCGCCTATCACTGCGCCGACTTCCTTCATCTTGGCAACGACATTGACCTCGCCTACAGCCGCAGCGGAATATTGTCCGCCGTGTTGTTCGGTAACGTCACGCAAAGCACGCGTGCTAGACAGGTTTGAAACCGTATTACCTTTCTTCTGGCTCAATATATAGTCGGAAACCGATACAAGCGTATATTCCTCGCCAAACATCGAACCGTCCTCGCAAACTATCGCCAAACGGTCGACATCAGGGTCGACAACGAAACCCACATCGGCCTTATGCTCACGCATTGCCTCCGATATCTGCCCTAAATTTTCTGGCAGAGGTTCTGGCGTATGGAAGAAGTTGCCAGTGGGCTCGGTGTTCAAGCCTACGACATTTGTGACTCCCAATGCCTTGAACAAGTCGGGCAGGATTATTCCGCCAACCGAATTGATTGAATCAAATACCACTTTAAAATTTGCCTTTTTTATCAAGTCAACGTCAACCATAGGCAAATCAATTATCTGCTTTATGTGTCTGGCGTTCATTTCGCGGTCTTCAGTGATAGTGCCAAGTTCGTCAACCTTTGCGAAGGTGTAAAGCCCCTTTTCGGCGATTTCAAGCACGCGGTTGCCTTCTGAAGCGCTCAAGAATTCGCCGTTTCGGTTCAGCAACTTGAGTGCGTTCCATTGCTTCGGGTTGTGGCTGGCTGTCAGAATCAGGCCACCGTCGGCCTTATGGTTGATGACTGCCAACTCCGTGGTAGGCGTAGATGCGAAATCAAGATTTATGACATCCATTCCCATACTCATAAGCGTGCCGAGCACCAAATGCTCGACCATTGCGCCTGATATGCGTCCGTCACGGCCAACGACAATGCGCAAGCGTGTTCCTGGCTTGTTTTGCTCCTTGACCCATTGCGAATATGATGCGGTGAACTTCACGCTGTCGATTGGGCTCAAGCCCTCGCCCTCGTTGTCACCTATTGCTCCTATAATTCCTGAA
>CALCFP010000416.1 GCA_937900725.1 uncultured Bacteroidota bacterium
CCTTTCGAAAATCGCCCCAGTCTACGTTGGCACTCACAACAAGGGATGCTCAAAGGCATTCAGTGGCGCCAAGTGCGCCAAGGTTACCGCTTTCGACGGTCCTCACCCAGCTGGTTGCGTAGGTGTTCAAATTAATCACACCAATCCAATCAATGCAGGCGAGGTTGTGTTTACCATTCAGCCTCAAGAGGTTGTCGCTATCGGCAAATTGTTCGAAACTGGTATCCACGATTTCACTCGTGTTGTGGTAATGTCAGGCTCTGAAATGAAGAAGCGCGCTTATGTCAAGACCATACTTGGCGCTCAATTGAGCACAATGCTCAATGGCAACGTTGAGGACCACGCCCGCATCATCAGTGGCAACGTGCTGACTGGCAAGACTGTTGCTGCCGACGGATTCCTCGGATTCTACGACAGCCAATTGACTGCTATTCCAGAGGGTGACCAATATGAATTGTTCGGCTGGATTACTCCAGGTTTCGACAAGTTCAGCGTTTCGCGCAGTTTCTTCTCATGGCTTCGCCCAAAGAAGGAATTCAAGCTCAATACAAACACACACGGCGAGTTGCGCGCATTTGTCGTTAGCAACGAACTAGACAAGGTGTTCCCAATGGATATCTATCCTGAACAGCTCATCAAGGCCATCGTGGCTGAAGACATCGACAAGATGGAGCAACTCGGCATTTACGAGGTGGTTGAGGAAGATATGGCATTGTGCGAGTTTGTCTGCACTTCTAAAATCGCAATCCAGAAGACATTGCGCAATGGTCTGAATATGATGATGAAAGAAGTAGGCTGATTTACTAATTGACAATTGAATTAATAAATGAACGCATTAAGAAATTTTTTGGATAACGTGAAACCCAAGTTTGAAAAGGGTGGAAAGTTCGAAAAGTTCGGCTCTACATTCGGAGCATTTGAGACTTTTCTGTTCGTTCCAAACGAGACAAACAAGTGTGGTGTTCACGTCCGCGATGCCGTAGACCTAAAGAGGACTATGAGCATGGTGATTGTGGCTTTGCTGCCTGCCTTGCTGTTCGGCATGTACAATGTCGGCTACCAATATTTCCGTATGGCTGGCGGTTTGGAAGATGTCACTTTTTGGACAATCTTCTGGAAGGGCTTTTGGGCTGTTCTGCCTCTAATTGTTGTATCGTATGTTGTTGGTTTGGCAATTGAGTTTGCTTCGGCTCAGATGCGCGGCCATCAAGTTAATGAGGGCTACCTGGTGACAGGTATGATTATTCCTTTGATTATGCCAGTCGATGTTCCTCTTTGGATTCTTGCCATTGCAGTAGCATTCTCTGTAATCTTCTGCAAGGAAGTGTTCGGCGGAACTGGCATGAACATCTGGAACCCGGCGTTGGTTGCCCGTGCATTCCTGTTCTTCGCTTATCCAAGCAAGATGTCAGGTGAGACAGCATGGTATGCAAACTACAGTGCAGATGTCGCTGTCGACGGCTTCTCAGGTGCAACTCCATTGGCATTGGCCAATGCAGGCAACTTCGATGCCTATTCCGTACTTGACTCATTCCTCGGATTCATCCCAGGTTGTGTCGGCGAGACTAGCGCATTGGCAATATTCATTGGCGCATTATTCCTTTTGTGGACAGGCGTCGCAAGTTGGAAGACAATGTTCTCTGTATTTGCAGGTGGCATCTTGATGGGTTTGATCTTCAATGCATTTGGCAATCCTGACAACAATATGGCTATGATGCCTTGGTATCAGCACCTGTTCGTAGGAGGTTTCTGCTTCGGCGCTGTATTTATGGCTACCGACCCTGTGACATCTCCTCGTGTTGACAATGCAAAATTCATCTACGGATTCCTGATCGGCGCAATGGCTATCATCATTCGTGTCCTGAATCCAGGCTATCCTGAAGGAATGATGCTTGCCATCTTGTTGATGAACACATTTGCAGCATTGTTCGACCATTTCTTTGTACAGTCGAACATTAACCGCAGATTGAATCGAGTAAAAACCTCAAAAACTGAATAACGATGGCAACACAAGATTCAAATAAGAAAATATCTACAAACAGCAATACATATACGCTTGTATATGCAGCTGTTATGGTAATCATTGTGGCATTCCTGCTTTCGTTTGTCTCGTCGGCATTGCGCGAAAAA
>CALCFP010000417.1 GCA_937900725.1 uncultured Bacteroidota bacterium
AAGATCATGTTTGATCTTCTCTCTGTATTCTTCTGCCTCAACCATTTTGTCAAGTGCCGATTCACAATCTTTGGAAAGATATTCCATCGATTTGATACTTGGAAAAATCATATAAAGAACTTCTCATCAGATAAAGAAGTTGACCCTAAAACATTTGATTGGGACAAAGATGGACAAAAGGGACATGCAAAGATTGCTATCGCCTCAAGCCATATTGTAGGCAAAGGACCGGGCAACTCTATTGAAAGGGATTGGTTGCCACAAGCATTCTCCGACTTCATCTATGCAATAATCATAGAGGAACTGGGTATTATAGGAGGTGCGGCTGTACTATTTTTCTACCTTGTTCTTTTGTTCAGGGTTGGAAGTATTGCCAATAATTGCGAACGCAATTTCCCGGCATTTCTTATACTTGGATTGGCTTTGCTGCTTGTCACTCAAGCAATTTTCAATATGTGTGTAGCAGTCGGCATAGCTCCTGTTACAGGTCAACCTCTGCCTCTTATAAGCAAGGGTGGTACGTCAACACTTATTAACTGCGCATATATTGGCGTAATATTGAGTGTGAGCAGGTCGGCAAAAAAGAAAGTTAATACAGAACAAATTGCAGAATAAATGAAAGAGAATATAAAGGTTATCATCAGTGGTGGCGGAACAGGAGGGCATATCTTCCCTGCTATCTCCATAGCAAATGCAATTAAGGAACAAATCCCTTCTGCGGAGATTCTATTTGTGGGTGCTGAAGGACGAATGGAAATGCAACGCGTGCCAGATGCTGGATACGAAATAAAGGGTTTGCCAATATGTGGATTTGACCGCAAGAACCTTTTGAAGAATATTAAAGTTCTTTTCAAGATATGGAAGAGTCAGCGCATGGCAAAGAAAATCATAAAGGACTTCCAACCTAATGTCGTTGTAGGTGTTGGTGGTTATGCAAGCGGTCCTACGCTGAATCAAGCTGCATCTATGCACATTCCTTGCTTGATTCAAGAGCAGAACTCATACGCTGGCGTAACAAACAAGCTACTTGCTCAGAAGGTTGCTAAAGTTTGTGTTGCATACGAAGGAATGGAAAGGTTCTTCCCTGCCGACAAGATAATAATGACAGGCAACCCTGTGCGTCAGGATTTGCAGGACATCAAGTTCAACACTCCTGAAGCATTCAAATTCTTCAACCTTACACAAGGCAACAATATGAAGACCCTGCTCGTGATTGGCGGAAGCCTTGGTGCTCGCACAATCAACGAGTGCATCGGCAACAACCTCGACATTCTTATCCGCAAGAAGATTCAGGTAATCTGGCAAACCGGCAAATACTACTACGACCGCGCCATTGAGGAAGCATCGCAGTACAACAGCAAGAACATTCACGTATATCCATTCATTAACCGTATGGACTACGCATATTCTGTAGCCGATGCCATCATTTCGCGTGCAGGCGCCGGAACAATATCCGAACTGTGTCTTGTCGGCAAGCCTGTAATTCTGGTGCCGAGCCCAAATGTGGCTGAAGACCATCAGACAAAGAATGCTCTTGCACTTGTCAAGAACAACGCTGCACTGATGGTTACAGACAAGGACGCTCCTAACACCCTTGTACCTCAAGTTGTGCAACTGCTTGAACAGGACGAGCAGCAAGTTCGTCTGCGAATCAACATTAAGAAAATGGCATTGCCAAATGCCGATGAAATAATCTGTAAAGAAGTATTGAATATTGCTCTATGAAAAAACTGACCGACTATAATAAAGCGTTTTTTGTAGGTATTGGCGGAATTGGGATGAGCGCCCTCGCCCGATGGTTCTCGCACACCGGCTACATTGTCGGCGGATACGACCGGTCGGATTCCGACATAACAAACCGTCTGGAAGCCGACGGCGCCAAAATCACATTCACCGACAACGACGAATGCATACCTGACGATTTCAAGGCTGATGCCGACAAGGTTCTGGTGGTGTACACACCCGCCATTCCTGCCGATAGCAGCATTCTCAACTATTTCAGGAACAACGGCTACGATGTCGTGAAACGCTCGGTGGCTCTTGGCATCATTGCTCAAGACAGTTACGCCGCCTGTGTTGCAGGAACCCACGGAAAGACATCAATCTCGACAATGGCGACCTGCATACTCGACCAGACACAAGTGGGCGTCAACGCATTCCTTGGCGGAGTCAGCAAGAATTTCAACACCAACGTGGTAATCAAGCCTGAATCGCCTTGGGTTGTAATCGAGGCTGACGAATTCGACCGCTCATTTCTGACTCTGTACCCGCACATCGCACTCATAAGTGCCATGGATGCCGACCATTTGGACATCTACGGCAACAAGGCCGAAGTGGAAAAGGCATTCGCCAAATTTGTAGGTCAGGTGAAAAACGACGGAGTCGTGATAATAAAGAAAGGCGTCAACCTGTCGCACGAAGTCAACCAAAACGTGAAATACTACTCGTACGCGCTTGACTCTGAAGCCGACTTCTACGCAAAGAACATACACATCGAAAATGGCGAATATGTGTTCGACATTGTGACTCCAAACGGCGCAATTGACAACATCAAGCTAGGAATGCCTGCGCTCTATAATGTAGAGAATGCCGTTGGCGCAACAGCCATTGCAATGTTTGCAGGTGCATCGGAAACCGAAATAAGATACGGCCTCGCCTGCTATGCTGGTGTCCGCCGCCGATTCGACATCAGATTCAAGAACAGCGACCTGGTTTTCATCGACGACTATGCTCATCACCCTGAAGAAATCAAGGCTTGCCGGTACGCGATTTCTATCCAGGCAAGGAAGTCACCGTGATGTTCCAGCCACACTTGTACACACGCACACGCGACTTCGCCGACGAATTTGCCGCCGCGCTTGATATGGCCGACCGCGTTATCATCACTGATATTTATCCTGCGCGGGAACTGCCTATTGAAGGTGTAACAAGCGAACTGATACTTAATAAGATGAAACTGGCCAACAAAATGGCATGCCCATTCAACAAGTTGCAAAAGGAAGCCGTAAAAATCAAATCGGGCGTACTGCTAACTATGGGAGCGGGTAACATCGACACACTTATCGAACCTATACACCAGGCAATGATTGCGGAAAAATAGAAACTGATGAATAATAAAATAAAAATAGCGACAATATGGGTACTACTGGCTGGTACCCTGGCCACCACGGTCATTCTTGCTTGCAACGCGAGCAAGAATGTGCGTGTCAGCGCTATTTCAGTGCACATCAGCGACAACTCAAACAACAAGTTCATCTCGGAATCGGACGTCATCCAAGTGTTTGAAAAGGAGGACATCAAACTGGTAGGCTCACTCATCGACTCTGTCAATCTTCACAGCATTGAAGACATTCTGCTTCACAACAACAAGTCGATAAGGCGGGCTGAAGTCTACCGCACAGTCTATGGAGAAATAGGCGTGAGTGTGGAACAACGCCAACCGGTTATGAGGATTATAAACCCTAACGGCGACAGTTACTATATTGACGCCAACGGACAGGTAATGCCATTGAGCAAGAAATACACCGCCCACGTAATCATTGTGAATGGATTCCTTAACGAACCTTACATGGACCACGTAGGCGAGAATCTGCTGAGAGCGCAAGTCAAGGCAGACAAGTCGTCGGGCGAACTGCTTCCCGACTTGTTCAAACTTGTACAGTTCATTAATGACAGTAAATTATGGAAATCGCAGATTGAGCAAATCTACATTAATCAGAAAAAAGACATAGAGCTTGTGCCACGCGTCGGCAACCACACCATCATTCTTGGCTCCGTCGACGACATGCACGAGAAATTTGAGAACCTTCAGGCTTTCTACAAGCAGGGACTCTCAAAGTACGGATGGAACAAATACAAGACCATCAACCTCAAATTCAAGAATCAGATAGTATGTACTAAAAGGATATAGATATGGAACAGCAGGACAAGAACATCGTAGCGGCTATCGACGTGGGCACCACCAAAGTGGTAGTGCTTGTAGGTCGCAAGAGTGAAGACGGCGCAATCGAAATCATCGGTTACGGACGCACTGAATCAAAAGGCGTCCGACGTGGCGCAGTACTGAACATTGAATTGACCATTGACGCAATCAAAACCGCAGTGGCCAAAGCCGAAGAGACATCGGGCTACAAGATAACTGAAGCCTATATCGGAATTGCGGGACAACACATTCGCAGTCAACGCTTCACGCAGACACTGAACCGCAATTCACAAAGCGAACCCATCTCAGAAGGCGACATTCAGGACTTGATAAACCAGATGCGCGACGTCCCTACCGAAATGGGTGAAGAGGTGCTTCACATCCTGCCTCAAAGTTACAAGGTTGACAACGAAAACGAGATAACCAACCCAATAGGCATCAGCGGGAAACAGATATCTGGCGACTACCACATAGTATTCGGACAGACTGCCGCAGCCAACAACCTGCGCCGTTGCGTCGAAAAGAACGGCATCACTGTAAAGCGATTGATATTGGAGCCGCTGGCTTCGGCGACAGCTGTGCTGACGCCCGACGACAAGGAACTTGGTGTGGCACTTGTCGACATTGGTGGCGGCACAACCGACCTTGCCATTTTCAAGGACAGCCAAATATTCCATACCGAAGTGATACCTGTTGGCGGAAACATCATAACAAGCGACATAAAGGAAGGATGCGGAATTCTTGAACGTCTGGCTGAAAACCTTAAGGTACAATATGGCGCTGCCATACCTACTCCCGACATGGTCAACAAAGCCGTATCCATCCCAGGCTCAAGCGGATTGAAATCCAAGGAGATATCGCTCACAACACTAGCCAACATCATAAATGCACGTGTCGACGAGATTATAGCAACCATCAAGTTCCATTTGGACGCGTCAGGCGCAAACAAGAAACTCGGCGGAGGCATCGTGATAACTGGCGGTGGAGCAATGCTTCGCCATCTTGTCCAACTCTTTGCAGCACGCACTGGCTACGAAATACGCATTGGTATTCCAAATCAACGGATTATCAGTAAGATAGAGTCTGTCACCACACTACCAAGCAACTCAACTTCAATTGGCTTGCTCAAAATGGCACTCGACAATTCGCTTATCGACGGAATGAGCGTGGAGTTCAAGAAACAGGACGCTGAAGAGCCAAAAGTCGAAGAAAAGGTTGCGGACGAAGACAACTTTGTTGACGACCTCAAGGAGAACAGGAAATCGGAGAAAAAAGGTTCAAACCTGGAGAAAATACAGAAAAAAGTCGGTTCGGTGCTCAACTGGTTCACTGACGACGTAGATGATGAATATTAACCTAACAAAAAATATAACTATGGAAGGATTGATGAATTTCGATTTGCCAAAAGGCAACTCAAACATTATTAAAGTGATAGGCGTAGGTGGCAGTGGCGGAAACGCTGTCAACCATATGTTCAACAAAGGCATCAATGGTGTCGATTTTGTAATATGCAACACTGATGAACAGGCACTTACCAACAGTCCTATAGCAAACAAGATTCAGTTAGGTGCCACCCTTACACAAGGATTGGGAGCAGGCAACGAACCTAATCAGGGACGTGAAGCGGCTCGTGAGAGTTACGACGACATTGCTGAAATGCTGTCGCACAATGCAAAAATGGTGTTCGTGACTGCAGGTATGGGTGGTGGCACAGGTACAGGTGCGGCACCTGTAATTGCACAACAGGCAAAGGATATGGGCATTCTCACAGTAGGCATCGTCACTCTGCCATTCAGGTTTGAGGGTTCAAAACGCAAGAAACACGCCATCGAAGGCCTTGGCGAGATGCGCAAGAGTGTTGATGCGCTTCTGGTTGTCGACAACGAGAAAATACGTGAAATCTACGGCAACTGCCCATCGTCGCAGGCTTTCGGCTATGCCGACGACATCTTGACTCTGGCCGCCAAAGGCATTGCCGAAATCATCACCGTCCACGGCATTGTCAATGTCGATTTTGCCGATGTGAAAACCGTCATGACTGACAGCGGCATTGCACTTATGGGATCGGCCAGTGCAACTGGCGACAACCGCGCCATTGAGGCCATCGAGAAGGCATTGCACTCGCCTTTGCTGAGCAATAACGATATTCGCGGAGCAAAAAACATTCTTTTGAACATCATATCAAGTTCAGAACACGAATCAACAATGGACGAAGTTTGCGGCATTAACGACTATGTTCAGGAAGCAGCAGGCAACAACGCCGACATCATCTGGGGCAACACCATCGACAACTCGCTTGGCGAGGCTTTGAGCGTCACTGTCATTGCTACTGGATTCGACGACGACAGCCTTAACGACTTTATCCCTTGCGAGCCTGCTGAGCGCAAGACTGTGGTTCTAAAAGATGCCATACAGAATGAACCTGCGCAACAACCTGTTGCTAACGAACCAAAACAACAAAGCAACCTCGGTTTCCAGACAGATTTCGCAACAAACAACCGCGAGAATATACAACATCTCGAATTGGAAAACATAAATCCTATGGACTACGAAATACGTCAGGCTGAATTTGACTTCGGCGGTGCAAACAACAATTCATTTGTGGCTGCAAACAACATCCAACCACTGAAATACAGCACTGAACAGGAACTGCTCGACTTGGAAACTCAGCCTGCATACCTGCGCCGTCAAGCACAAATGCAGGCGCAGCAAGCACCTGATGCCAATTTACAAAACAGCCAGATGTCGCATATGACTCTCTCAAGCGACGGCAAACTGCGCGAGAACAACTCGTTCCTATTTGACAATGTAGATTAACTAATAACACTGATTTTAAGGATTGGCGGATTTTGTAATCCGCCACCATCAAATCAACAAAAGACTTTTTCATGATAGAATTTACAGCATCACAAATAGCCGAAGCACTGAAAGGCACAATTGTCGGCAATGCCGATGTAAAACTTCGCGACGTGGCAAAGATTGAGGAAGGCCGAGAAGGCGCACTTTCATTCCTCGCCAACCCTAAATACATTCCGTACATCTACACCACAAAGTCATCTGCAGTGCTTGTAAACCGCGATTTCAAACCAGAAAATCCTGTTTCAGCCACATCCTTTGCAAAGGAATTTAAGGTAAGCAGACAGATTGTGGTAGGAGATATTGCGCTACTT
>CALCFP010000418.1 GCA_937900725.1 uncultured Bacteroidota bacterium
TATTTTGATCAGGTTTTTCTTGTAAGACTTCTCTTCTAGTAATTTTAATATCTAACATAAATAAGTCCCCCTTAAATTGTACATTACCAATTATAAACCTTATCAAATTGAAATACAATAAAATGGACAAACAATTACTATTAGGTGCCGAAGCACTTGCAGTTGGTGCAATTGATGCAGGCATTTCGGGTGTTTTTGCCTATCCAGGCACCCCGTCAACAGAAATCACAGAGTACATTCAGAAATCGAAAGAGGCACGCGAGCGCAACATTCGCTCAAAATGGGCGGCAAACGAGAAGACGGCATACGAAGCCGCACTTGGCATGTCGTTTGCAGGTAAGCGCGCCATTGTCTGCATGAAGCATGTCGGACTAAACGCATGCGCCGACGCATTCATGAACTCAGCCATGACAGGCGTAAACGGAGGCATGATACTGATTGTCGCCGACGACCCATCGATGCACTCGTCACAAGACGAGCAAGACTCTCGCGTTTACGGCCGATTTGCAATGCTGCCATTGTTTGAGCCATCGAACCAACAAGAAGCATACGAAATAGTGCACTATGCATTTGAACTCTCGGAACGAGTAAAACTGCCAGTCATCATACGTATGACAACACGCATATCGCACTCACGCGCCATAATTACACGCCGTCCGATGCGCGACATGAACCCGCTGAACCCAGACACTAACAACCGTCGCTGGATTCTGCTACCTGCCATTGCCCGCAAGAACAATGTCAGCCTTGTCGAAAAGCAGCCTGTACTGGAACAAGACGCGGCTCAATCGCCATTCAACAAGGTAGTTGAAGGCAATGGAAAGAAAGGCGTAATTGCATTCGGCATTGGCTACAACTACGTTATGGAAGTCTGCAAGACCAACAACCTGCAATTGCCTGTAATGAAGATTTCGCAATATCCTTTGCCAAAGCAGAAAGTTGAAGAGTTCATTGCAAAATACGACGAGGTATTGGTTGTAGAAGAAGGCTATCCAGTATATGAGGAACTTTTGCGAGGAATTCCTGATTGCGGGAAATTCCACGGCCGTCTCGACGGCGCACTGCCACGCACTGGGGAATTGTCGCCAGACGCCGTAGCACCAGCCCTTGGCGTATGCGCCGTGCAGACACGCGACATTCCTGCCATTATGGTAAACCGTCCGCCTGCACTATGCGTAGGATGCAGCCACCGCGACATGTACGAGGAACTGAACACCGTTCTTCAGAACTATCCAAACAAGGCTGTATTTGGCGACATAGGCTGCTACACACTTGGCGCACTGCCTCCATATTCTGCAATCAACACTTGCGTTGACATGGGCGCATCCATAACAATGGCCAAAGGTGCCGCCGAAGCAGGCGTACACCCTGCAATTGCCATAATTGGCGACTCAACGTTCACCCATTCGGGAATGACAGGCCTGCTCGACTGCGTCAACGACAATGTACAGGTTACGATAATAATTTCAGACAACTCGACAACCGCAATGACTGGCGGTCAAGATTCGGCTGGAACGAACAAACTGGTAAACATCTGCACTGGCTTGGGCGTCGATCCTGAACACATTGTGACAATAGTTCCTGTGAAGAACCGTCTGGAACAAAACATCGAAATACTGAAAAAGGAAATCGACTATAAAGGCGTTTCCGTAATTATGGCTTGCCGCGAATGTATGCAAACCTTGGCACGCAAGAAGAAAGCAGCAAAGCAGTAAACATCAGGCATTCATCAGTAAAAAAAACGAAACGAAATGGAAAAGAACATAATAATAGCAGGCGTTGGCGGACAAGGTATCCTGACAATTGCAACAA
>CALCFP010000419.1 GCA_937900725.1 uncultured Bacteroidota bacterium
ATAGTGGCAGTAAGTAGTTGATTTTTAATGCGCAGGATAATCATAAAAATATTCGTTTGGCTGGCAGTGGTAGCCGTTTTGCTTGTCGGCTCCATTGTGGCTGGCACCATATTGCTTAAGGATAAGTTGATACAATACGGCGTGCAGGCCATAAACAACGAACTGAATGCGCCCATTCAGGTGGACGGACTCAACTTCTCGCTCATCAACAGTTTCCCGTATGCGTCGATAGTGCTGGACAATGTGACCGTAATGTCGCCAAAAAACGGCTTCAGCCATAGCGGCTTCAACCATACATCGGCCGACACATTGATGGCTGTAAGACGCCTGTCGCTGTCGTTCAGTATCCGCAAGTTGCTCAACGACCAACTGGAACTGAACTCGGTTAAAGTCAGCGACGGACAGATTTTTATCCTTATTGATGAAAAAGGCAATGATAACTTCCATATTTTCAAGGCTAAAAAAGATAAAACCGAAAAGTCGGGAATGGAGGTGATGCTCGAGCATCTTGGCTTTAGCGACTGCGTTGTGCAGGTGAGCAACCTGTACAAGGGCAACGGCATTGAATGGCATATGCCTGACTTTGAGGCAGAAGGAAGACTCAATGGCGGTCAGTTCGAGGTTAGCACCAAGGGAGCGGTCAAGTTGCGGTGGATTGAAGCCAACAAGGTTGAAATTGTGCCTCTTGCGCCTACAGACATTAAAATGGACTTGAGCCTGAAAAACGACACCCTCCGCATCAACGAGGGCCGATTGTCGTCGAAAGGAATCAACCTTGGAATCAGCGGCAATGTCTTGATGAATGACGAAATGATTGTCGACTTGCAGATTCTTGGCAAACGGATAGAGGTCGCCAACGCCTTGCGCTATTTCACTTTGGCAACAAAGGAGAAACCGAATGTAAGCAGTACGGGATTAGTCGATTTCAGCGCAACAGTCAAAGGCAGATTCGATAAACGCAGCACCCCGTCGGTAATCGCAAATTTCGGTCTTGACAATGCCGTCGTAAAGTTCCCGAAACAGAATCTGACGTTCAGCCAGGTGTCGCTTGGCGGAGTGTTCAACAATGGGGGGGCGACACGTAGCGCAAAATCGTATTTGAGCATAACATCGTTTGAGATCAGCACGCAGTCAAGCCAGTTGAAAGGCGATTTGCGGATAGACAATTTCGCAAATCCTCACATAAACACCAATTTACAACTGGAGGGGGCGGCTGACGAGTGGAACCGTTTCATTTTTGCCAATCGTCCAGACCGCATTTCAGGCAATGTCGCTGGCACAGTCAGTGCGCACGGCCCAATCAGCATCGGCGCCAACTTTGACATTCAGGCATTCTTGAGGCTCAATCCTGTGTGCCAGGCGCAAATAAGCGGGGCAAGTTACACAAGCGGGGGTCCGATTGCACTCTCCGACGTCTCTGGAGCGGCAATATTGCGTGGAACATCGTTGACACTGACCGACGTTAAAGGCAATCTGCGCGATATGCCAGTCACGTTCAACGGTAACATTCCAAACCTGCTCAAGGCTGTCGCCAAACCTTATCCATCTATGCGAATCGAAGGGAAATGCTCATTCCGCGATGTCGATTATTCGCAGATGGCACCACTTTTCACAGGTGGCGGGTCCGATTCGCAAATCACGTACGACGTCGATTTGCAAATGTCGCTCGACGGCTTTTCGTACAGCAAGTTCAATGCCGAAAACGTCAAGAGCCGCCTGCGCTATTCAGGCAGCCTTTTGACTTTCGACAGGCTCGACTTCAGCGCCCTCGACGGCAAATTCAGCACTATGGCCGTTTACCGTATGGACAGGAACCGTATGGTTTCGTGCGAGGGAACTATTTCTGGCATCGACATAAACCGATTGTTTTCAACCTTCGACAACTTTAACCAGTCATATATTACCGACAAGAACATTGAGGGACGCCTGAGTTCGACATTCGCAGCAATGTTGCCGTTCGCTGGCGACACTGTCGATCTGCAAAATATTGATTTCGACGGTCATCTTGACATCGCCGACGGCAAGTTGCACGGACTTGAGGCGACCAGCAGCATTGCCGATTTCACCAAGATAGACGAATTCCGTTCGCTTGAATTCTCAACATTGTCAAACGATATGCGAATCAGCCAGGGTGTCATAGACATACCCAAAATGGACATAGAGTGCAACGCCTGTGATATCTCACTTGCTGGAATACACAAGTTTACAGGCGATTATGAGTATCATCTGGCTTTGATAATGAGCGACTTTATGCGCGGAAAGGCCAAACGCCTTCAGCAGACAACGCCTTTCGGCATTGTTGAGGACGACTCGGGTGAGCACACCACCCTTTACCTTGTGGCTACACGCACTGGCGGCAAGTCGAAAATCAAGTTCGACAAGGTTGAAATGAAACAGCAGTTCCGCAAGGAGATGAAACAGCAGAAACAGGAAGTTAAACAGATACTTAAACGTGAATTCGGCTTATTCAAAAACGATACCACTGTGAAACCCGAAAAACAGCCCGAAAAAAACAGTTCGTCGGGGTTCGCGATAGAGTGGGACGAAGAATAAATTTGATATTTTCGCATAACTCGCGTATGCAATATATGTGTGCCAATAGCGTTCGTATGTGTGAATGATTGCAACTATGGATATTTACAAAAACAAGAAAATCTTAAAGATACTGATTGCCGTGTGTGCCATCCTGATTGGAGGCGTATCATTGTATTTTACAAACAAACTGGCAAACAATCTGGCAGTAGAAGAGACTAAGCGTATGCAGATTTGGGCTGAGGCTACACGGCTCATCGCAACCAGCGACGACGGCAACGAGATTAATTTCTATTTGGGCATTATCCAGAATAACAATACCATACCTGTAGTTATGACTGACGAGAAAGGCGAAATAGTATCAGTGCTGAACGTCAATCAGCCCAAAAAGGATGATTCCACTTACTTCAAGGGCAAGGTGGCCGAATTCGCCGCACGTCACGAACCTATTGTCATCGACTTGTCGAACAGCCACCAGAATATCATATACTACGACGACTCAATCATATTGAAGCGCTTGGCATTGTTCCCGTTCGTGCAACTGTCGATAATCGCAATCTTCATCATTGTGGCATATTTCGCCTTCAGCACGTCGCGAAAGGCGGAACAGAACCGTGTCTGGGTCGGGATGTCGAAAGAAACCGCACATCAACTCAGCACACCCATCT
>CALCFP010000420.1 GCA_937900725.1 uncultured Bacteroidota bacterium
AAGAATTTTCCGCTTCGGCCATAGCCTGATTGGATTTCGTCAAGAATCAGGACTGTGTTTGTCTTTGTACATTCGTCGCGCAAGTCACGCATAAATTGGTCGTCGGGAACTTGGATTCCGCCAACGCCTTGTATGCCTTCGATTATTACAGATGAATAGATGCCTTTTTGCAGTTCGGTGCGTACGGCGTCAATGTCGTTCAGTTCGACGAAAGTCACTTCAAGTCCTTCGTTGATGGGGGCGATGTATTTTGGTATGTCGGTTACGCGAACGGCTGCTGATGTACGTCCGTGAAACGAATGCTTGAATGCCAAAACCTTGTTGCGGCTGTTGTAGAAAGATGCTAGTTTTAGTGCGTTTTCGTTGGCTTCTGCGCCCGAGTTCACCAGAAACAGCGAGTAGTCGTCGTAGCCGCACATCGGACCTAACTTGTTAGCCAGTTTCTTCTGCAGGTTGTTTATTACTGAGTTAGAGTAGAATCCCAGTTGAGCAACTTGCTCACTTATGGCTTTTACATATTTTGGATGAGCGTGTCCTACAGATATGACAGCGTGTCCGCCATACAAGTCGAGATATTCGGTCCCGTTGTTGTCCCAAACGTGGCAACCCTTGCCTTTTACTATTTCAACAGGGAAAAGACTGTAAACGTTAAATAGTTCCATTGTTTTATTTGTTTTGTTTTAATTCTTTGATTGAATCCAAAAAGGATTTTTCTACATCGGAAAGTGTTTTTTGTTGGTATTTCCTGTACTCGTTAGTGGCTTTTTCTATTGCCTGATTATGGGAAATTGCGCCATTGTTTTGCAATAGTTTTTCTCCGCTCATTGTCAAGATGTTGTCTAAGTGTTTTACCCAATCGGACATTGTCATTGCCACTTGACGTTCTGCTTGGCGTTCTGCAAAATCCAAGTATCCAGATACCAATTGCCCCATTGCCCTTAATTCTTTATCGTCTAAATAGTTTTTGGCAATAATTGCATCTTTTAAGTGAGGCGTGTTTCCTTCAAAAGTTCGAAGTCCCATAAAATCCTTTTCGGCATCAGCGCGAGTGTAGATAACTTCAGCAGCGGTTTGCCCGTGAATTGCGAAATGGATTTTATTTTGAACTTTCTTGAAAAAGTCAATTGATATTTCACTTTTAGGATTGTAGTCGATGCTTGTTGCATATATTTCCAACACTTGTCGGTAAAAGACTTTTTCGCTTGCCCGAATGTCGCGTATGCGTTCAAGCAATTCTTTCCAATATCCACCGCCACCAAGATTTTTCAATCGTTCGTCATCAAGAGTAAAGCCTTTTCTAATAAACTCATTCAGACGTTTTGTCGCCCATTGCCGAAATTGAGTGCCTCGCAACGATTTTACACGATATCCTACCGATATTATTACGTCAAGATTATAGTAAAATGGGGCTTTTTGCTGAAATTCGGAATTTCCGAATTTCTTTACGACTTCGCTTTCAATGAGTTCTTTTTCTGAAAAAATGTTCTTTATATGTTCGTTGATGGTAGATTTCGATTTTTCAAACAACAGAGACATTTGTTCCTGAGTCAACCAAACGGTATCGTCGGCAAAAACCGTTTCAACGTTGATGCTTTCGTTGTCGGTTTTGAATACAACAATCTCTTTGTTTGTCGAGTTTCCCATCAATTAAAATGCATTTGCTTTTAGGCCTAAACCGCATCTTTCGTCGATGCCGAACATCAGGTTCATATTCTGCACAGCCTGACCTACGGCACCTTTGAGCAGGTTGTCAATCATAGAAGTGATGACGACTTTGTTGCCGAATTTGTCAATATGTACGAGTGCCTTGTTTGTGTTTACCACCTGTTTCAGGTCGATGTCTTTGTCGCAGTAGAAAGTGAATGCCGCATCATTGTAGAATGATTTGTACAATTCGGTCAGTTGCTCGCCAGTCGGATTCGTGGCACTACCTTCGTCACCATCAAATTTGACAACTTCTGTGCAGAAAATTCCGCGGGCGAAGTCGCCACGGTAAGGTATGAAGTCGATGGTGATGTTGTTTACAGTCGGTTTTTCGGCAAGTGTGTCGGCAACTTTTGGAGCATTTGTCGGACGCAATTCGTTCATTGATTGGCAAATTTCGTGCAAGTGTTGGTGCGTGAACACTTTATATATGCTCATATTGTTGTTGCGCCAAGAGAAATGCGTGGTTGCGCTTGGCTTTTGTCCTGCGCCAGTTGAACCTGTGATGGCGTTGACGGCGACATCGTTATATAGCAGGCCTGCTTTTGCCAGTGGCAATAGTCCAAGTTGTACGCAAGTGGCAAAGCAACCTGGATTTGCCAAGTGTTGGCATTTCGAAATCTGCTCTTTGTGTATCTCGGGCAATCCGTAAACGTAGTCGTGTGTAGGTGCCGCAATGCGGAAATCTTGCGCAAGGTCGATTATTTTCACATTGGCCGGGATTGTGTGCTCCTTCAGGAATTCCTCGCTTTTCCCGTGTCCAAAGCAGAAGAACACGACATCAACTTTGTCAAATGGCATGTCGGACGAGAATTTCAGGTCGGTTTCGCCAATGAGTCCTTCGTGAACGTCGCTCACGCTATTGCCAGCGTTTGATTCGCTATTCGCGAAGACAATCTCAACTTGTGGGTGGTTTATAAGTATGCGCAGCAACTCACCTCCGGTGTATCCTGCAGCGCCAAGTATTCCAACTTTTATTTTCATGATTTACATTTCTTCGTTAGGCATTATGAGTGCGCAGATTAGGTAAAGTATGAGTCCGCCTCCTGCAAACAAGCACATGGCCAGCCATATTATGCGCAG
>CALCFP010000421.1 GCA_937900725.1 uncultured Bacteroidota bacterium
CAATGCCGTGTCATCGTTGCTGAAGTCCATCACCAGCGGGCGCATCAGTGTGCCACCCTGATTGGTTATTACTGATGCTTGCGAGTAGATGTATGGTAACATCCTGTAACGCAGGTTGATGGCGTTTGTGGCAATGCGTTCGGTCTCTTTGCCGTAGCGCCAAATTTCAGTGTCGCTCATATAGCCGTGGACGCGCATCATAGGCAGGAAGGTGGCAGTCTGAATCCAACGTAGCATACATTCTTGATAGTCTGCATTTTTGTGTTGGTCGAACGGACGGAAGAATCCGCCTGCGTCGTATGTCCACCAAGGATGCCCTGATGCCATAAGTCCGAGTCCGCCAATTATCTGTCGGCGAAGCGTTTCCCAGTCGTTGCCTACATCGCCCGACCAAAGTGCCGAGCCGTAGCGCTGTATGCCCGCGAAACCGCTACGTGTCAATATCAGCGGACGGCGGTCGGGGTCATCGTTGCAGAGCCCTTCGTAGACGGTCTTGTTAACCATATTCGGGTAGATGTTGCGCACCATTTCGCCAGGAATGCTGTTGTTGTTGACCATTCGGCCTACAAGGTCGTCGTTTTCGGGCTCAGTGGCATCTTGCCACCAGGCGTCAATTCCGTACGGCTTAAGCAGTCGGTTGCTGAAGTTTTCCCAGTAGAATTTTGTGGCATCGTCATTAAAAAAGTCGATCCACGATGTATTCTTTATGTAGAATCCTTTTTCCGATGCCATTTTCCCGACTTCAGAATTCTCGTCGATTTTCGACCATACCGAAATCATAAGGCGTGCGCCGATTTTGTGCAAGTCGTCGACGAGTTTTTTCGGGTTGGGGTAGAATTCCTCGTCGAAGCGCATAGCGTTCCATCCGTATTTGCCCCAATACTGCCAGTCTTGTACCATTACGTCCATCGGGATTTTTCGTGAACGGAATTCATTGGCATTCGCAATTATCTCATCTTGAGAGTGGAACCGTTCACGGCAGTGAATGTAGCCGAGAGCCCAGCGTGGCATAAGCGGAGCGTTGCCTGTGGCGTTGCGGTAGGCGCCAATCACCTCGTCGGCAGTGCCTGCAAAGACAGTGTAGTCGATGCCGTCGGCCACGGGCGAGTTGAATGTTGAGGTTGGCTCAACCAGTCGGTAGTAGACCGTGGGCTTGTCGTTACCAGTAAGTTCGGCTTTGATATTGTGTTGGCCTGCAGTCAGTTCCACAATGGTTGACGATGTTGGCGGTAGCCACACGTTCCGCATTTCCATAACGGTCTGTCCGTCAATCTGCAAATTGTGTCGGCGGGCCATTTGCTGTCCGACATCGAGAAGCAGGGCGTATTTGCCACTTTTGCTTATGTTCAGCGATGCCTCGAAAATGTTGTTCTCGCGCATTTCCCTTCGGTTGCCTTCGGTTGATGTTACATCGACCTCAACTTTTTCTCCTTCAGCATTTTCCTTTGTTAAGGCGATGCTGTTGTCGGCAGGGTTGAAGTTTGTCAGTCCGTAGTTGTTCCATAAAAGTCCGTAGCCTTTGCTCGAAAGCATAAACGGTATGGAAATCTGCGTGTTGACTTGAGTCAGTCTGCGCGTCAGTCCGCGAACGTCGAGATAGCCGTCCTGAAACTGCCCCAATCCGTACAGGTGCTCGTCGTCGGGCGAGGCGAATGTTTCGGTTACGTTGAATGTTGAACGGCCCTGAATGGAGTCGGCAGTGATGCTACGGCTTAATTCTTCGAGAATCAGGTTGCTGTCGGCATCGAAGAAACGGATTGTTCCGTCGGCCTTGTCAATGATTGCCGACATCCGCTTTAGCGAAATGCCTACGTTGTCGCTGTTGTCGCTGACCTTGAACTCAACAGGCTGAATGTCGCCTTCGTATATCCATTCGGGCAACGATTGTTGCGCGCTTGTGCCGAATTGTACGCGCAATGCATTGTCGCTGATTGGTTTAAGATGAAATGTACCAGAAGATGTCTCTACCGTGACTTCGCGGTCGGTGCTTTTGACCGATGTCACCTGTTTGCTTTCGCACGCCGACAGCGCTGTGGCTATGACAGCCGTCAGCAAGATTGTTTTTTTCATTGTTGTAGTTTTTTTTGTTCGTCGAAAAGTAGTCAATGTTAACCGATTTGAAAATAGCGTTTTGAATTTGTGCATTGCCGATTCAATCATTATTTATCTACTTTAGCGGAATATTGGCCGTTTCAGTCGGCAAGATTTATTTGTTAATATATGAAGAAGATAGCCGTCATTTTGTTAGCGTTGGCCTCTTTTGCAGATGCCGATGCCCAATTGCTGAAGCCAGGGTTTGACGTAAGCGAGTTTGAGGAATGCATTTG
>CALCFP010000422.1 GCA_937900725.1 uncultured Bacteroidota bacterium
TTCCAGATGATTACCTCCTCACTGAAACGTGAGAGATGCATCATTATGATCGAGAGATCCGACATGAACTCAAGCGCGAAGTCTCTGTCGGAAACACCATCAATGCTGTTGACAGGCGCATTGCCGTCAATAGGGACCAACTTACCGTAACTGAATGTAGTGAAGAATACAGGCTGATTGAAAATCAGATGCAAACGTGCCACAAAATCGGATTGTATTTCTTCTGACAACGACTTTGGACACTTTGTCACAACAACAATATCAGCGCGGTTAATGTTTCTGCGCGGCTCACGTAACCGTCCAGAAGGCATCATCATATCGTGGAACAATGGCCGATTATAGTCAACCAAGACGATATTCATTCCCACCTTGACGTAACGGTGCTGAAATGCATCATCAAGAAGAAACACATTGGCAACATCGCCATCCAACAACTTGTCAATGGCATCCGTACGCACTTCGTCAACTGCGACAACTACGTTTGAAAACTTCCGTTTTATCTGAAGCGGTTCGTCACCAACACTATGAGATTCTGAATCGGGGTAAACTTCAAGGAACCCTTTTGTTGAGCGCCCGTAACCGCGACTGACAACCGCAAGACGACATTTGTCGGACAGCAGTTTGGACAGATACTCAATGTGAGGCGTCTTGCCTGTGCCGCCGACTGTAATATTTCCTACGGCAACAACTGGCACATCATACGTTTTTGACTTAATCAAACCTTTGTCAAACAATTTATTGCGCACCGTAACAACTGCACCGTAAATAAGCGCAAACGGGAACAGCAACAATCTCAACATACTAGTATATTTCAATATTGTTCACCATACGGGCTTGAATGCCCTGCGACTCAATAATGGAATTAATTTGTCTGACAGATTTTGCGAAATCTCCTAATTCTGATTTCAATTTTCTGGCATACACGTCTTCGGTCAACGACTTCAGCATTGCTTCAAATGCATCTTCCTGTTTCGGATAATCGGCGACAGTATAGTTTTCCGCTCCCGACATTTCTGCTGCAACTGCGATTGCCTTAGTCAGGCCGCCGAAATCATCAATAAGTCCAATGCGGCGTGCATCAGTCCCGCACCATACACGTCCCTGTCCTATGCTATCGACACTTGATGGCGACATTTTCCGGCCATTGCTGACGCGATTCACGAAAGTGGAATACACAGATTCAACTGAAGATTGAATTACTTCGCGTTCAGCGGGCGACATTTTGCGCATAGAGTTGCCTATGTCAGACATCTTGTTTGTTTTGACAATATCGGCAGTTAATCCTAACTTATCTTCCATAAGTTTTTGAACATTCAAGGAAAGCCCGAACACGCCTATGGAACCTGTGAGCGTATACTCACTGGCCAGAATATATGATGCCGGACATGAGATATAATATCCGCCAGAAGCCGCATACTCTCCCATTGACACCACAACCGGCTTAATCTGCTTTGTAAGTTCAACCTCACGCCAGATAACGTCGCTTGTTTGCGCATCGCCGCCTGGCGAATTGACACGTAAGACTACGGCCTTGACTGTAGAATCGGCACGCACCTCTTTTAATGCCTCTACAAAAGCCTTTTCGGTTATTTCGGGTTCAGAAGCGTAACTGCTGGAAGTCCTGCTTATCTCACCTGAAGCATAGACAATAGCAATTTTGTTCTTTATATTAACTGGTGTTTTGACAGATTTGGCATATTTTCTGACAGTTATGAAATTTATATCTTTTGAATCGGCAACACCTAAATATGATGCCAATTCGCTCAAAACATCCTCACGATATGCGACCAAGTCAATCAGTCCAAGTTTTTGTGCATCTGTTGGTTCTTGCGATAGACAGCCATCTGCTATCTGATTCAAACGGACAATATCGATCCCCCTTGATTCTGAAACATTCGCAATATATTTATTCCACATTGCATCGAGCATTGCCTGATATTGAAGACGGTTTTCGTCACTCATTTTTGTCAAAAGATATGGCTCTACAGCACTTTTGAACTTGCCGTGACGGAATACTTGCACTTCAACGCCTAATTTATCCAAAGCACCTTTGTAAAATGTCATTTCAGCACATAATCCCCTGAATATAAACTCACCGAGCGGATTGATAACTATTTTGTCGGCCACGCTTGAGAGGTAATAAATTCCTTGGGTCATATTGTTGCCATATGCATAGACAGGCTTGCCACTTGCCTTGAAATCAAGGATTGCCTCACGTATCTCATCAATGGTGGACAAACCTGCAGGGATGTCATCACCGTCGATAAAAATGCACTTGATATTGTTGTCAGTTTTGGCATTTTCAATACTCTTTAGAATATCATTCAGCCCTGCCGATGGTTGTTCGTTTCCGAGAATAGCCGACAAATCGAAACTATTTATGTTTCCGCGATCGTAAATTTCAGAAGAAAAGTTCAAATGCAAAACCGAATTTGGCTTGACAAACACTGGTTGATTTCCGCCGCCAAACGATGCAAAGACACCAGCAATACCTATCATTAAAAAGAAGATTACCACTGTATATAGTACCAAGGCCACTATATTAGCCAGTACATTCCTGAAAAATTCTTTCATATCAAAATCAAATCTTTAGTTGGACTATTAAAACGTGTCAAACAGTTCCGTTATGGCTCATTCAACACATTTCACGTTTCAGTCTATCGGATAAATTGTGACGAATTGGAAAATTCACAGCCTACATATACGCCAATGCAACCACTCACTTTTTTAGGCATATTCTCAACATTAACCCTAACTGTAATACTTTGAGTCTTGCTCGGTGTAGCCTCCCAATATTGTGCATCGGATTTTGTGCTGTCAAAGACCAAGTCGTTAATCATGGTTGTCTCGCGAAGCCAAACGGTGTCCTTTATTGTTTCCTCTCCGTTAGGAATTTTATTACCTTCGGCATCGTAGATATAGAAACCCATTGGGTCCTTTTTATACACTTGAACCTTTTTGTCCTTCACTTCCTTCACAACTCTGGTGAACTTCTTGCGAGGAACATAGATGCGATAACTGACATTTCCCAATTTTTGCTCGTTTGCGACAAACAGCCTATAGTTCTGTTTAGAGTAAAGCACCACATTCAATGTTGCAGAATCGCCACTTGCCATTTCTTTGAACATTGACTGTCCGCGAAAATCATAATTCCCTTTCAATTCATTACTGGCAAGTTTCTTTTTAGAACATTGTGCAAAAGACTCACCACAGCACAACATCAAAATGGACATAGTCACAACTAACAACTTACACACTGCAATTTTCATATCTATCTCCTTTTTTTCTACATAATTAATTTAGCCCTGACATCGGCAATTGTATTGACTATATTGACGAACTGCTGTTGAGTCACCTTGCCGTCAGCATTTTGGTAAGTCACATCGTAAACCGACTGAATAAGTTGCAATTCCTCAAGCAACTTCGCGACATTGCTCGATTGCTTGTTTTGCGCAAGCAGTTCTATAAGATTTTCCAACAGCACCTGATGGTCTTGAATCAATTCCATGTCACCATCTGTCAACGTAGAGTGCTTCATTGGCATAAGACATAGATAAAGGCTCTCTATCCATGCACTCGCCACTACCAGGCACTGAATATCCACCAGACCTTGTTCCTCTATGTAAGTCACGACATCGTGATACGAATCTGAAGTGACGCTGATAAGTGTATCTGTTTCCGATAAATTATCCAAAACCCTATCGGCCAACTCCTTGTTAATTCCCTCATAAAGACCAATTTCAACCGACAGGTTCTTTACAAGATTAAAATATTCCAAAGTATGCTGCGAACTGCCAACAATACAACAATACGCCATATCGGAAGCATAAACCCCCATATTTACGGCTTGTTGGAACTGCGTCACATATCGTACAGCATTTGACGGATTATTTGGTAGTTCAACGTCGAAAGGCACATTGTTCTTTTGCATACGTACGAACATCTCCAACGGTGAAGGAATCTTATAGTTAATTGTAAGATTCTCATCGTCAAAAAACACATCTTCGACACTCAATTCCTCCATTGTTCTAATCCGTGCCTGTTTCTTACTATCGTTGGCACAAGACGAAACAACCACTGCAAGTGAAAGTGCAAATGCACATACACAAAATATATGTTTGATATCCATTGATGATTGATGTATTATATTAATATTGTTTATTTCATTCACTCAGTTTAATTATAGTTTTGCGGCTAAATTTATGTTTTTTTGAATGTTTTGCAAAACATCATTTTTGTCGACATTGATGAACATTTCAAATTTCCGACCATCAAAAACGCCATACGAGAAATTGTAAATCCAATCGCCAAGAATGACCATACGTGCCCGTGAAGATAGTTGTTTGTCAACAACCAAATGCCTATGTCCGAAAACCAGATAATCAAACTTGTTTGCCTTCGCCAATGACATTGCGTGTAAGCAAATCTGCTCCTTGTCGTCGCCCTGGTATTCCAATGGTGCGAGACCTTTCTTTCCCCGACTTGAATTAGACCACTTATGGCCGAACCAAAGTGCAATATCTGGATGAAGGAATGTGGAAAACAGGAATTGCACGAAACGGCTACGGAATACTGACTTCAAAAACTTGTATGACAAATCACCTGGTCCGAGCCCATCACCGTGAGCAATGTAAAAGCGCTTGCCCAACAACACTGTTTCAAAAGGCTCGTCATGAAGAATGATGCCGATTTCGTCGTGAAGGTAACTGAATGCCCAGACATCGTGATTGCCTGTGAAGAAATGCACCTTTATGCCATTGTCGACCATTTGGGCAAGTTTGCCAAGCG
>CALCFP010000423.1 GCA_937900725.1 uncultured Bacteroidota bacterium
AAAAGCATTGTCACGTGGTGTGTCGGCCACCTGGTCACAATGAGTTACCCCGATGCCTACGACCCCGCACTCAAACGCTGGGACATAAGCACTCTGCCGTTCCTGCCCAAGCAGTTCATCTACGAGATTATCCCGAGCGTGAAAAAGCAATTCGACATCGTAAGCGGATTGCTCAACCGTGCCGATGTCGAATGCATCTATGTCTGCACCGACTCTGGACGCGAAGGGGAATACATCTACCGACTGGTTGACCAAATGGCCAATGTGCCTGCCGAAAAGCAACGCCGAAGAGTCTGGATTGACTCGCAAACCGAAGAAGAAATCCTGCGCGGAATACGCGAAGCAAAGCCACTGTCGGAATACAACAACCTTTCGGATTCGGCCTACCTGCGTGCCAAGGAAGACTACCTTATGGGCATCAACTTCAGCCGAATACTTACCATTAAATATGGGTACACCATAAGCCAATTCCTGAATCTCGAGAAACGCGGAGCCATCTCGGTAGGCCGAGTTATGACCTGCGTCCTGGGTATGGTTGTCCGTCGCGAACGCGAAATCCGCGCATTCGTGAAGACTCCTTTCTACCTAATAATCGGCGATTTTGCGTTAAGCGAAAATTCATCGTTCTCTGGCGAATGGCGTGCCGTTGAAGGCTCACGATATTTTGATTCGCCACTCCTGTACAAGGAAAACGGGTTCAAGAAACGCGAAGATGCCGAAGCGTGCATCGATATGCTGAAGCAGTCGGCAACCGAAGCCACCATTGTCAACATCGAAAAAAAGAAGGAGAAGAAGAATCCGCCGCTGCTTTTCAACCTTGCCGAACTGCAGAACGAATGCTCGAAACTGTTCAAGGTAAGCCCCGACGAGACATTGCAGATTGTTCAGGATTTATACGAGAAGAAACTGGTGACGTATCCCCGTACCGACGCACGAGTGCTGTCGTCGGCTGTAGCAAAGGAAATCACGAAGAACCTGCACGGGCTGGCAACCCAACCCGAGTATCTTGAATACTGCAAGCAAGTTAAGGAATACGGGCTGTTCGCCACCATAGGCAAGAGTCGCTACACCGACGACAAGCAAATTACCGACCACTACGCCATAATACCTACAGGACAAGGCTTTCAGGCATTGTCAACCTGTTCCGATGTGGCACGTGGCGTATATGACCGCATTGTTCGCCGATTCCTGTCAATCTTCTTTCCCCCCGCCGAGTACCGCAAGGTAGCCATTGAACTGACTGTCGGCACCGAACATTTCTTCGCCAATTTCAAAATTCTTGAAACGCCTGGCTACCTTGCTGTTATGGGCGATACCGCAAAGCAAGACGACGACAAACAGCAAGACGATGTCATTGACACAAACCAATTTGAACTTGTAAGCGCACTGAAGAAGGGCTCTAAACTGCCCGTCAACGGATACGAACTCAAAGAAGGCGAAACGGCACCGCCCAAACGCTACAATTCAGGCTCACTGATTCTGGCGATGGAAAATGCTGGCCAACTAATAGAAGATGAAGAACTTCGTGCCCAAATAAAAGGCAGTGGCATAGGCACAAGCGCCACACGCGCCGAAATATTGAGCAAGTTGGTAAAAATCAACTACCTGAATCTCAATAAGAAGACGCAGATAGTAACGCCTGCAAAACTTGGCGAAATTGTGTACGAAGTTGTAAATGCGTCAATAAGGCCACTGCTCAATGCCGAACTTACCGCAAGTTGGGAAAAGGGCCTGACATTTGTGGCGGAAGGAACAATCGGCGGACAAGAATATATGACCAAACTTGAAGCCTTTGTGACCAAACTGACCGACAGCGTAAAATATCTGCAAAACCAAACTGCCCTCACAGCCCAATTCCAGCAAGTGGCAGAATGCTACAAATAGCGCAAAGGCAACACAAACCCAAATTTCTGTCAACCTGCAATACAGGGAAGTTATCAATGTTTGTTTTCAAGCCAAAAGCAAGACATCTAGCAAGATACAACCCTACAATCAGGGCAAAACATCATTCCCGGACAAGTGAAAACAATACCCTTTTTACATCAAATATGTAACCAAAACAGTAAATAATTACACAGTTTTGGTTATGAATAAAAATTATATCTAACCAAAACTTATACAAAAGTTATGGTTTTGGTTGCAAATAATCAAAAAGAGGATTATTTTTGCAATAGTCAATTTACTCATTATTAGGTATGAACAAATTAATAGGAAGGCAACGGGAACGAGACATATTCAAAAAATGTTATGAATCAGGCCACGCAGAATTTATAATAGTAAGCGGTCGACGACGCATTGGCAAGACATTTCTCGTCAACAGCCTCTATGCCGAAAAATACGCATTCAGTTACGTCGGTGGGCACAACCTGACTCGGCAACAGCAACTGCAACGCTTTGCGCAAGCGCTAAAGGAATACACACACTCTCCCATATCAATAGAACTAAAAAACTGGGACGATGCCTTCAACAAACTTCAGGAATACCTGATTTCGTTAGGCACAAAAAAAAGGCAGGTGGTATTCATCGACGAGATGCCTTGGATTGACACCCGCAAATCCGATTTTGTCTCAGCATTGGAATATTTTTGGAATAGTTGGGGGGCGCAACGCGACAACCTAATGTTCATTGCCAGCGGTTCGGCAACATCGTGGCTCAACGACAACATAATAGCCAACAGGGGCGGACTGCACGGACGCATAACCCGCCACATCTACCTTGAACCATTTACATTGTCGGAAACCGAACAGTTCCTCGAACGACGGGGCGCCAAATGGGACAGATACCAAATTGCCCAAGCCTATATGATATTTGGCGGTGTGCCTTTTTACCTAAGCCTGATCGACACTTCGCTCAGCCTGGCGCAAAACATTGACGAACTATTCTTCGGCCCAAACGCCGAACTGAAAAACGAATTTTCAGAACTTTACAGTGCGCTTTTCACCAATGCCGACAAGTATGTGGCAATAGTCAAAGCCCTGTCGGAAAAACGCAACGGCTTAATGCGCAGTGAAATAAGTTCAATAACTGGATTGCAAGGCAACACCTTGACCCGCTATCTTTCAAACCTTGAAAAATGCAGTTTCATAATCTGCTACTCACAATTCGGGAAACCCTGCAAAAATGCCATTTACCGCATAATCGACTTTTATACGCTCTTCTTCTTCAAATTCATCGATGGCAACAATACGAAAGATAAAAAATGGTGGACAAACAACCTTAACACACCTGCCATAAACAGTTGGCAAGGTTTTTCGTTCGAACTGCTCTGCCTAATCCACCTCGACCAAATAAAACACGCACTTGGAATTTCTGGCATCTCGACGTCGGCAAGCGAATGGCGCAACACGACTTCACAAATCGACTTGGTGATTGACCGTGCCGACCGTTTAATCAACTTGTGCGAAATGAAATTCTCCGTTGGTCCTTTTGATATCACAAAGGATTATGCCGACAAAATCCGCCAACGCCTCTCCGATTTTGCCGTTTCAAGCAAGACACGGAAAGAACTTGTATCAACATTTGTAACCACCTATGGCGTAAAGCAGGGGAAACACTCCGCCATTGCAGAGTCGGAAGTCACGCTGAACGATTTGTTTAAATAGACAATCATTATATTTATACTTGTGTATTAAATGCTTATCAATAAGCACACATAAACATACATAACCAAAACAATAAAAAATTACATAGTTTTGGTTATGAATAAAAATCATATCTAACCAAAACGTACACAAAATGCATTGTTTTGGTCACGAATAAGACATTTCACAGTCCGTCATCAACTCACTATACCGAAAAAAACGGGCTGAAAGATTGTTCCTTCAGCCCGTGGTTCATAGGTGACCTATAGTTTCAAAGTCGCATCAATAAGCCTCGTCGCAAATGAACTTTATGCGCATAAGGCGAATTTCCTCTTCAGTATAGTCGTCTTCACCCAACTCCTTCAAAGCGTCTTCAACAGAGTCGGTCTCAGCCTCACGGAAATACTCGTAAATGTCGTCCTGGCAATCTTCATCAATCACCTCGTCGATGTAATAATTGATGTTCAGTTTGGTGCCCGAATTTACGATTTTCTCCATTTCAGTCAGCAATTCACTCATTTCCAAACCCTTACCGTCTGCAATAACATCGAGACCCAACTTGCGGTCGATGCTCTGCACAATGTAGAGTTTCATACCCGAATTGTTGCCTGTCGTCTTCACGACAAGGTCGATAGGACGCTCAATCTCGTTTTCCTTGACATAACGGCTTATCAGTTCGCAGAACGGCTGTCCGAACTTTACGGCCTTTGCCTGCCCCACACCTGGAATGTTGCCCAATTCCTGAAGCGTCATTGGATAGTGGATTGTCATATCCTGCAATGCAGGGTCCTGGAAAATAATGTAAGGAGGCAAACCGCGTTTTTTGGCAATATCCTTGCGCAAGTCGCAAAGCATTGAATATAGAGTCTGGTCGGCAGCAACAATTGCGCCGCCTCCTTCTGCCACGTCATCGCCTTCCTCCTGCTCAAAATCGCGTTCCTTGGCAATCATAAACGTGTGCGGATTTTTCAGGAACTCATAGCCTTGCGGAGTGACGGTCAGCGAACCGTAATTTTCGATGTTCTTTCCCAACAAGTCGGCCACAAGAGCCTGACGGATGATTGTATTCCAATATTTTTCGTCATGGTCCTTGCCACTTCCAAACTCAGGTATCTCATTATACTTATATGCCTTGATAGTGCTGTCAGCCACGCCACACAACACATTTGCCACAAGGCCGGGTTTGAAGAATTCCTGGACGGCGAT
>CALCFP010000424.1 GCA_937900725.1 uncultured Bacteroidota bacterium
TGTTATGTGGCTCAAGTGCAAGGAAACTGCGTCGGCAAGGTGTGAATACTTTAGGTGGCAGGGCAGTACCCCAATACCTTTTCCCTTTTGTAAGTGCCGAAGTTCCCGATTTTAATATCGATAAAGCGGTCAACAACGGAATGATGCCAAGAAATTATCTTTCAGCAAATCCTCATAATCTGCTTAAGGCGTACGTGTCGGTATATTTGAGGGAGGAAATCCAGGCAGAGTCGTTGGTGCGTAATCTGAAAAATTTCGCAAGATTTTTGGAGGTGTCTGCCATTACTGACGGCGAGATGGTGAATTTCCAAAACATTGCACAGGATTGTGGTGTAAGTGCCAATACTGCAAAGGAATATTTTCAGATACTTGAAGATACGCTTTTGGGATTTTTTGTGCCCGCTTACACTAAAACAGTGAAACGCAAGGTGGTGCAGGCGCCTAAATTCTACCTGTTCGACGTTGGTGTCACCAATTACCTTTTGGGGCGCCACGAGTTGAAACGTGGCAGTGTGGAATATGGACATTCGTTTGAACACTTTGTTGTGCAGGAACTGATTGCTTATTTAAGTTACACCGACAACGAAAACAAGATGTCATATTGGAGAACCTATACGCAAATTGAAGTGGATGTTGTATTGGGTAACGCTAAGGTGGCAATAGAGATTAAGTCGGCTGAAGAAATTATGAATAAGCATTTGAAGGGTCTGAAGGCATTTCGTGATGAACATCCAAATGCAAGGCTCATTGTTGTCTCACTCGATAAACTGACACGCATAGCCGACAATATTGAAATCATTTACATATATGATTTCTTGAAATTGCTGTGGAATGGACAGATAATATGACGGCTAAATTGTACAAGCATTGCTCTGCCGACGACGAAAATGTTATGAGGCAGGTGCCCAAGTTCTAGAATGAATGGCTTCCGCAACAAAAAAACGGGAATGAAACACCGTTTCATTCCCGTTTTCTGTTGCAGTAGCGTGTCGCTAATTCAGCACCATCTCAACGGTTCCAATGCTGTTTGTGCGTTTGGCCTTGTGTGCCTTCGCAAACGCCATTATGTTCTTTATTGCGTTGTCCGACGGACTGTATTTCTCGTTTACGCAATTGTCTAAAAATGATTCGGCCTCGTTGCCGACTTGTACCTTGTTGAGTTTTAAAATAATAGTAGAACGTTTCGCCATAGGCAGTAAAATTTGTAATAGTTGCTTTTTGAAAACGCAACAATTCTCCGAATATTTTGCAAACGCAAAAAAATATTAAGCATATTTTTGTGCAAACAAAAAAAACGCATAATGGAAAATGAGACACTGGCCATGCAAATAGGCCGAAAATTGTTGGAAAAAGGCAAGACAATGGCGACAGCCGAAAGTTGCACAGGCGGAAACATAGCCCATTTGCTGACATTGACACCTGGCAGTTCGGCTTGGTTCAATGGGGGAGTGGTGTCGTACACCAACCAAGTGAAAATGAAAGTGCTTGGCGTGCCACCAGTTTTCATCAAGCAATACACTGAAGTCAGCGCGCAAGTGGCTGAAGCCATGGCCGAAGGCGCCAGACGCATAACCGGTGCCGATTATGCCATTTCAACAACCGGCATTGCTGGTCCGACAGGCGGAACGGCTGACAATCCGGTCGGAACTGTATTTGTCGGTTTGGCGACACCGGACAAAATATTGTCAGAAAAAATCGTGTTTGGAACAGATCGGGCAAGCAATATTGAGAAGTTTTCGGACGAGGCGTTGTCGTTCCTGCTTCGCAATATATGATTTTGTGATTGATTTATAGCAAAATACGATTGATGGACGCTTCTATTTGATGGCGGATAAAAACATGCTTTTATTAATGAAAAAATCATTCAAAAATATTTGCTAAATTGAATTAAAAGCACGTATTTTGCCATCCGATTTTTGAAAGAAAACCATTAAGTATATGTCACAAGTTTGTCAAGTAACAGGAAAACGAAGCATGGTAGGTAATAATGTTGGTCACTCAAACCTTAAGACCAAGAGAAGATTCCATGCAAATTTGTTCAACAAGAAATTCTACTATCCAGAAGAGGATCGTTGGATTACGTTGAAAGTGTCAGCAAGCGGTTTGCGCGATATCAATAAAAAAGGTTTGCACACTATGCTGAAAGAAGCCAAGGCTGCTGGTTTAATCAATAACATCTAAAATTATTCGAGATGGCAAAGAAAGCAAAAGGCAATAGAGTTCAAGTGATATTGGAATGCACTGAACAAAAGGAAAGCGGTGTTCCAGGAATGTCGAGATACATTACCACTAAGAACCGCAAGAACACTCCTGAGCGCATGGAATTGCGTAAGTACAATCCATTCCTCAAGAAAGTAACCGTACACAAGGAAATTAAATAATAAGTAGATATGGCAAAGAAAGTAGTTGCAACACTTAAGACAGGCGACGCTAAGAGCTTCGTAAAGTGTATCAAGATGGTGAAGTCACCAAAGACTGGCGCATATCAATTCAAGGAAGAAGTTGTCAACGCTGAACACGCAAAGGATTTCTTCAAGAAGTAATTGTCAATTCATAATAGAAGAGGCTTCCTTCGTTTTTCGTAGGAGGCCTTTTTTATTTATGTCGATAAGGTTTTTTAATATGATTCCTTATCTTTAACATTTCTAAATGACTTGATTTATGGGTTTGTTTTCCATTTTCCAAAAAGAAACACTCGATAAAGGCTTGTCCAAAACCAAGGAGAGTGTGTTCAAAAAGATTTCTCGAGCCATTGTCGGCAAGACTGTTGTCGATGACGAGGTGCTCGATAATCTTGAGGAGGTGCTTATCACTTCCGATGTCGGCGTCGATACTACACTGAAGATTATTGAACGTATACAGGATCGTGTAAAGACTGACAAATATCTGAACACCAACGAACTTAACGTGCTGTTGCGCGATGAAATATCGGCATTGCTGGCCGAAAATGTAGTCAATTCACAGAGCAACGCCATAGAGAAAAACGGAAATGGCCCATATGTGATAATGGTTGTCGGCGTCAATGGCGCAGGAAAGACAACAACCATCGGAAAACTCGCCAACAAGTTCAAGCAACAAGGCAAGAAGGTTGTCATAGGCGCGGCCGATACGTTCCGTGCCGCCGCTATCGACCAACTTGAGGTTTGGGCGAATAGGGTGGGCGTAACTATGATCAAGCAGCAAATGGGGTCCGACCCGGCATCTGTGGCTTACGACACGCTGGAATCCGCGACAAAGAGCGGCGCCGACGTGGTGATTATCGATACTGCCGGACGTCTTCACAACAAGGTTAATCTGATGAACGAACTGACCAAGATTCGCAGAGTCATGCAGAAAATCAACCCTCAGGCGCCACACGATGTGATGCTCGTGCTTGACGGCTCTACAGGCCAGAACGCATTTGAACAGGCCAAACAGTTCACGCTAGCGACCGAAGTGTCGTCGCTGGCAATCACAAAACTCGATGGAACGGCCAAGGGTGGCGTTGTGATAGGCATCTCCGACCAGTTCAAGATACCTGTCCGCTATATTGGTGTAGGCGAGGGAATTGACGATTTGCAAGACTTCGTTCCTTCCGAGTTCGTCGATTCGCTATTCTCTTAATTCGTAATTGTATTTCCTGACGATGCGCAAAAAAATAAATTTGCTGACGATGGGGTGCTCCAAAAACCGCGTGGACACCGAAATACTCATGCGTCAACTTGAGGCCAACGGCTTCGATGTCTATTATGAAGCCGAAAAGGGCAAGTTCGATTTTGTCGTGATAAACACTTGCGGTTTCATAAACGACGCCAAAGAGGAATCAATCAATATAATTCTTGATTATGCCGAACAGAAAAAGCGTCATCGTGTCGGCAAGATAGTCGTGTTTGGCTGTTTGAGCCAACGCTACCGTACCGACCTTGAAAAGGAAATTCCCGAGGTTGACGCCTGGTTCGGAAAGTTCGAATTGAGGCCGATGCTCGAATACTTCAAGTCGGAGTATTTCTGCAATTTGCAACCACAACGCATCGTGACGACACCTTCGCATTATGCCTATGTTAAGATTGCCGAAGGTTGCAACCGCACTTGCTCGTTCTGCGCTATACCGCAAATAACAGGAGCGTACAAGTCGCGCACAAAGGAAGATGTCTTGCAAGAGTGCGAGGCGCTTGTCGAGACAGGCGTGAAGGAGATAATACTCATTGCCCAGGATTTGTCGTTTTACGGCGTCGACATATACAAAAAGCAGTGTCTTGCCGAACTGATGGAATCCATCGCCAACATAAAAGGCTTGCATTGGCTTCGCATACACTATACCTATCCTGCACATTTCCCGACCGACGTGCTCGACGTAATGGCCCGTCACGACAACATCTGCAAGTATCTCGACATAGCATTGCAGCACGCTTCAGACAACGTCCTGACACGTATGTTGCGCCACGTCACGAAGGCCGAGACAGAGGCCCTGTTGGCCGAGATACGCAGCCAAGTGCCTGGCATACATCTGCGTACTACGTTGATGGTAGGCTTCCCGGGTGAGACGGAGGCAGACTTTGAGGAACTGCTTGATTTCACCCGTCGTATGCGCTTCG
>CALCFP010000425.1 GCA_937900725.1 uncultured Bacteroidota bacterium
TGATTTTGCTCCTTGTCGCTGTCGGCCAATGGCGATATTGGGTTGATGCGCAACTGCGCTTCCATTGACTCATCACGGATGATAACGAAATTGCCAGTAAGCACGTCATAGTCAGGATGATTGATTGTGTCGTTTTCTGGAACATACGGCACTGTCTTGACTACTGGTGCAGACACTTTTTTTGGCGCAATGCGTGCCGAATCAACCACGAACTCACCCAAGCCGCCCAATTCGGTTCTTTGGGGCGCAATCAATGAGTTGCCTACCGAAACTGGCTGCATTACCATTGAATCGGCTTGAACACCGCTATTGTTTATTGATTCCATTGACGTGATAAAAACAATACAAAAATAGAAAAGAGTTGACAAATCACAATTACCAATTGACAATTCACTCCCGAAAGTTTTCAGGATTTGGTTGTGTATCCTTCACTTTAACGGGCACAAAAAAAAGGGAAGACAGTTCTTCCCTTTTTCAACCAATATTTTGAAAATCAACTAATCATCATTGGCATCAACAGCATCAGCACGTCTTCGTCAACTGAAGTCTGGTCGAGTGGAACGAAGGTTCCTGCCTTTGTAGAGTCAGACAGGTTGACAACAACGTCATTGCAGTTCAAGTTAGACAGAATCTCAATCAAGAATGTCGACTTGAAGCCTATTTCCATATCCTCGCCTTCATATTGGCATTTTACACGTTCGTGAGCCGAAATCGAGAAATCGATATCTTGTGCCGAAACGGTAAGTTGATTTGCCGTTATTGAAAGTTTTATAAGGTTGCTTGCCTGGTTTGAGAATACTGACACACGGCGCAAGCAGTTGCAAAGGTCGATGCGGTCGACTGTGAGTTTGCGTGGTGCGTCAACAGGTATAACGGCTTGATAGTTAGGATATGCGCCTTCGATGAGACGGCACACGAGTTTATACTTGTTGAATTCGACAACGGCATTCTTCTTGTCGAAAGACAGTTTCACAGGACTATCGTCCTTTGGCAAGATGTTCTTGAGCAGGTTGGCTGGCTTTTGCGGCAAGATGAACGAGCTCTCGCTTTCGGCCTGAACATCGGCACGGCTGTAGCAAACCAACTTATGCGCATCTGAAGCCACGAACTTGATTTTGCCTTGTGCTATCTCGATAAAGATACCTGTCATTACAGGGCGAAGTTCGTCAGACGAAGTGGCGAAGATGCTCTTTGTAACGCCTTGCAACAATGCTTCAGCGGAAAGGTTGACGTTGCAAGTCTCGTCTTGCAGGCTCTGTATTTGCGGGAAATCATCGCCGTTTGTTCCCAACACGCTAAACTTACCGTTTTCTGAAACTATGTCGACATTGAATGAATCATTATCCATATTGAATGTCAATGGCTGTTCAGGGAATTCCTTCAGGATGCTGGTAAGACGTTTTGCGTCGACTGCAATCTTGCCTTCGCCTGAAACGCTGTCGACTTCGAGAGAAGTGACCATTGTAGTTTCAACGTCAGATGCCGTGATTGTCAACGTACTGCCATTAAGGTCGAAAAGGAAATTGTCAAGAATTGCCATTGTGTTCTTTGAACTGATTACACGGCTTACTGCCTGCAAGTGGTTCAAAAGTTGCGTACTCGATACGATAAAGTTCATTGTATGTATTTTTAAATTGATTTCTAAAAAATTTGACTGTAGCCAAAACGCCCAAATTTAAATAATAATTGCGAATTACGAGTTACGAATTCCGTTTTTTCGTACTAACGTATGGTTGACATTAATCTTTAATCTTTGAAATATTCAAGACTCTTTACTATTGGATCAAAGTCGAAATACTTTGCCTGCACGAAATCGCCACTGTTCAGAAGCAGATAGAAGTTGTCGGGGTCGAGTTGGTTGTCGTTCCACGGCAAGCGGCGTTCGAAAGCCTTGCACCAAAACTCGTTGCCTGCGGTTGTTGCCACCGACAGCGTGTACATAGGTTTTGTGGCTGTTATTGAATCAATTGCCGATTGCTGAAGTTGCACGTATGCCGAAAAACCCTTGTGTCGGAACTGCTCTGTAAAACGGATAATTTTTTCAGCATCAGCATTCTGCACTTTTAATCCCAACGGATATGAAAACACGTCAAAACCGCGCCCCGACTTCTTTATTATGAACGAGTTATCGGTACCATCGTTGAATATTATTTGAGCCACGGCATTAGGCTGAACGGCAAATACTGCACGGCTTTTCCAATCTATTGCGTTTGATAGCCGAAATATGGCAATAATCTGCGAATAGCCTGGAGTTTCTACCACAAAAACCGTATTCGCGTTGCTTTTGCGGGCATAGCACTCTCCGTCGTCAGAAAACAGCAATGTATAAGCAACGGCAACCTTACGGCCCTTGAAAATTTCTACATCATAACCATTTTCGCTCATTTGCGAAATAATGCGTTTGACATCAGATTTTGACACGACCTTTGACTTGTCAATATCGTGGACAGCCTTCAAAAGCACTGCAGCCAAATCAGGACGAGCAAGCATTTTTCCATCAACAAACCACTGATGACCAATACGTTGCAGCATTACTTCTGAATTTTGAGTGCTGGATATATGCACAGCCGTAACCGATGCTGTATCGGCCACTGCAAATGTGCCCTTGCTCTTGCTTATGGTTGACTTGTGGCTAGTTAAGACCACCACCAATGTCAATGCCGACATAAACGCCAAAACGAGCAACAACCGTATCTGCCTATTTCTAATCATTGGAAACGACGCTTACGCAGACAATTGAATATAAGCCCGAAAAACACGACAAGCACAACTGGAAGAATCACATTTGACACTTGCCACAATGTGCGCTGTTCCTGAACTTTCGCCTTGTCGAGCATTCGCAACTTGAATTCTTTTGAACGGCTCTCCATCAGTTCGTCGAAACCGCACAGATAATTGACGGCATTGAGCAGGAATTCCTTGTTGCCGAAAGTCTGGCGGGTGTATCGGTCGTAGCCCAATGGCAACGGCTCCAACTGGTCGCCATTCTGACGGAACTGGTTACGGATGATGTCGCCATCGGAAACCACAATCATACGTGTTGGCTCGCTCTGCTGACGGAATTGCTGACGGCTGAATCCTTCTACATTCAGCGGACGGTTGGCGAACGCACTTCGGAACTGGCCTTCCAACAAGACAGCCACAGCCAAACTGCTCTTGTTGAAAACTTCTGGCTCCAACTTATTGCTTATTATCGACAAATCGACTTGCGTAGGCAACGACACCGTCCTGCTATTGCCTGATGTGGCCAAAAGCACCGTCTTGCCTACATTGGCATCGAGCCCGACGGTATCAACGGAACTTGCGAAATCGATCCGTATCATATCGAGATTTTTTGTGAGCGGATGTCCCGCTGTAGGCATTACAATTGGCGAGAAAACCCACGGTGCGGGCGTAAATTGCGGTGATTGCCCAACCAATGCCGTGTTGACAGGTATCACGGCGCACTGCATATCTTGTATGAGATTGTTGTTCAGACGGATTCCGTAATTGAACAACTGATCGTCGATATTAAGTTCAATGGCGGTTGCAATCTCGTTGCGCCCGTGCGACAGGCTGTCGATGCTTGCCGTGGTGTTGTCGATGAGCCAAAGCACTTTGCCGCCGCGCATGATGAATTGGTCGATGATGTATTTGTCGTATTCTTTGAACGGCTGGGTAGGTTGCGCGATGACCAGCACGTCGTATTTGTTCTCGCCTAAGTTCAGTGTCTGTTTGGCGGAATCCGCAATGCTGATGTTGCTGCAGGTGAAGCCGGAGGTATTACTCAAAAAATCGGTGCCTATCAGGTTCACACTGACAGGGGTGATATTACATTCCTTGATACACCTGGTCATGAAGCATTTACAGCTATGCGTATGCGTGGTG
>CALCFP010000426.1 GCA_937900725.1 uncultured Bacteroidota bacterium
GGTGGACGAGTCGACCCAACCAAACTCCAGATTGCCGACATCAGCAAGACTTACAACTGCAAACTTGCAAAAACGATTCGCAAGCGTTTGCACCGCAAGGGAATCGACAAAGGCGTAAACGTAGTATTCTCATCCGAATTGGTTGACAAGTCGGCTGTTATTGAAGTCGATGACGAGGAAAACAAGAAATCGACAGTTGGCACAATATCATATATGCCTGCATTGTTCGGCATATACTGCGCATCAAAAGTGATTCGCGACCTCGCTGAAATGTAAATGGGGATTGCCTGTAATCAGGATTTTCCCTTCCGTTCAACCAGTTCCTTGGTAGAAAGCAACCCACACGCGGCCTGAATGTCCTCACCACGCGAGGCCCTGACCGTGGTCAACACTCCACGGGCATTAAGTGCATCCTTGAAACTTTGGATTGTCTGCTCATCGCTTCCCTGAAAAGGTGTATCGGGAATGGAATGGAATCTGATAAGATTGACTCTGCAGTCGATTCCTTTCAGTAATTTTGCCAGTTCCGACACGTGTCGCGGCGTATCGTTGATGCCAGCAAACATTATATATTCAAACGAGACCCGACGTTGCAAGCCGAAATCATGGCTACGGATAACGTCAAGCACATCAGAAATAGGATACTTGTTCTGTATTGGCATATACTCCTTGCGTTGTTCAGCAATTGGATTGTGCAGGCTGATAGCCAAATGGCATTTGCTCTTTTCCAAAAACTCCTTTACGCCAGGCACAACTCCTACCGTAGAGACTGTGATGCGTTTTGGACTCATTGCGTATCCCCAGTCAGAAGTCAGAATCTCTAACGTTTTGAGCACCTCCTGCATATTGTCAAACGGCTCGCCCATCCCCATAAAAACGATATTGGTTATCTTGCTGAATTCATCGATGCTACGTAATTGGTTGAGTATTTCGGCAGACTTCAGACTTGCCTGAAATCCTTGCTTGCCAGTCATGCAGAACTTGCAGCCCATCTTGCATCCAACCTGCGACGAGACGCATACTGTAACTCGATCATCATCAGGTATCATTGCCGTCTCAATGAAATTCGAATCACCGACAGCAAACAGATACTTGCGCGTTCCGTCAATGCTTTGCTGCATTTTGATAGGTGCATTCAGTCCAAACTCATACTTCTCCTGAAGTTTTGCCCTGGCCACTTTCGACAGATTTGAAAATTCATCTATCGACCGCACTTCCTTCTTGTATAGCCAGTCGGCTATTTGCTTTGCCGTAAATGCGGGCAAGCACAAATCTTTCACAATCTGCTTCAGTTCATCAAGAGTTTTCCCGAAAAGTCGTTCCATTTTTTTCTAATTAAAACACGCAAATATAGCAATATCGGATAACCTGAAACGTTATTAACTTTGCACATCGATTCATATCGACTGATGATATTTCAAAAACAACAAAACTTTACAAAAATGAAGAAAACAAGTCTATTTTTGGCAGTCGCATTAAGCGCACTGACATTTACACACTGTACCCAAGGCCCAACTAAAGAAGAACTACTTGCCAACAACGACAATCTGCAAAGGGAAGTAATCAAGAAGGATTCCGCTTTATATGCTATTGCAAACGCATTTAACAGCATCGAAAACAATCTTATGGCCATAAAGGAGAAGGAAAACATCATAGCGCTTACCGTTTCCGACACTGAAAACTCGCAAAATCGCGAAGAAAGAATCAATGGCGATATTCAGATGATTTACAATATGATGCTGCAAAATCGCGAAAAGATTGCTGATTTGCAGAACAAACTGAAAAAGGCGAATGCAAACAACAAGGAAATGCAGAAACTGATTGCCTCACTCGAAGAGAAAATCAAGGAAAAGGATGCAGAAATCCTCCGCCTCACACAAGAACTTGAAGCATCAAACCTGGAGATAAGCAATTTAAACACATTGGTAAGCAGTCTCAACAATTCAATCGACTCATTGAGATACGAAAGCGAATTGCAAGCTGCAACAATCGAAGGTCAAGACGAGGCACTTAACACTGCATACTACATTATAGGTTCGGAAAAGGAACTCAAGGATATGGGCGTATTGGATAAAAAAGGAAAATTCGCTGTAGGAAGCAAAAAAACGATAAAGGACTTTGAAAAGGATGCTTTCACAAAAATCGATATCCGCGAGACCACAAAATTCGACCTTAATGGCGCGAAGAAGGCAAGAGTTGTTACCGCTCACCCGCTCGACTCTTACAAAATATATGGCGAAAAACCTGTTGACAGTTTGGTTGTAAGCAATTTCTACAACTTCTGGAGCAGTTCAAAATATCTGGTTATTATAGTTCAATAACTTGACACATACATAAACGACAAAGGTTGCATTCGTAAAGACTGCAACCTTTGTTGTTTATTACTGTTGGAAAACATCAAGCCTTTGCGGTAGGTGTTCCAAAATTCATAGGAAAACTTCCCGCAGGTCCTTCCGCGTGACGTATGCTGCCAAATGTGGATTCATATTTTGAGATATTGTCCTGCAAAGCCATAAGCAAGCGTTTCGCGTGCTCTGGCGTAAGAATGATTCTCGACTTGACGCCAGCCTTTGGAATGCCTGGCATAACGCGTACAAAATCCATGATAAACTCTGAACTTGAATGTGTTATGATAGCCAAATTTGAATATATGCCTTGAGCCACCTCATCGGTAAGTTCAATATTGATTTGCTTGTTTTGTGATTGTTCTTCCATAATACTGTGTTTTTATTTTTCTCAAAAATACTCATTTCAGTAAAAAAAATAAAGGTTGCCGTTAAGCAACCTTTATTTTTTGAATATGTAGTTGAATTATTCTTCTACAAATTGTTCGTCTTCAACACTTCTGTGAGTCAGGTTGTCGTACTCTTCCTTTGAACCGACAATGACGTCTGAGAACAAACGAGTACCTGTACCTGCTGGAATCAAGTGTCCAACGATGACATTTTCCTTCAAGCCTTCCATTGGGTCTGACTTGCCTGAAATTGCAGCCTCGTTCAAGACCTTTGTCGTTTCCTGGAATGATGCGGCTGAAATGAAGCTCTTTGTCTGCAATGCAGCCCTTGTGATACCTTGAAGAACCTGATTGGAAGTTGCAGGAACAGCATCACGAGCCTCTACGAGTTTCAAATCCTTACGTTTAAGTATCGAGTTTTCATCTCTCAACTTGCGGGCAGTAACAATTTGACCTGCCTTCAATGATTCAGAATCGCCTGCATCCGTAACGACTTTCTTATCCCAAATCCAATCATTCTCTTCCATAAAGTCGTTTTTGTCAACCATTTGCTTTTCAAGGAACTTGGTATCACCTGGATCGATGATTTCAACCTTGCGCATCATTTGACGTACGATAACCTCAAAGTGCTTGTCATTGATCTTCACACCCTGCAGACGGTAAACTTCCTGAACTTCGTTTACAATGTACTCCTGAACCTTGGTTGGGCCCATAATAGACAAGATGTCTTGTGGAGTGATTGCACCATCTGACAATGGAATACCTGCTCTAACATAATCGTTTTCCTGAACAAGTATCTGTTTCGACAGAGGAACAAGATATTTTCTTTCTTCACCTGTCTTCGATGTGATCACAATTTCACGATTACCACGCTTGATCTTGCCATAGGTAACTTCTCCATCAATTTCAGCTACAACAGCTGGGTTCGACGGGTTGCGGGCCTCAAACAATTCAGTAACGCGTGGAAGACCACCGGTGATATCGCCTGCCTTACCAACTGACCTTGGAATCTTGACAATTACCTGACCTTGTTTGATCTTCTCGTTTTCAGCGATAACAATGTGAGCGCCTACCGGGATATTGTATGACTTGATTTCCTCACCTGCAGCATTCTTGATAGAAATTGCAGGGTTCTTGGTCTTATCACGTGATTCAATAACCCCCTTTTCTGCAAAGCCTGTAGCTTCATCAGACTCTTCACGATAAGTGACGCCTTCCTCCAGATTTACAAATTGAGTATCACCACCAACTTCAGAAATGATAACTGCGTTGTATGCGTCCCATTCGCAAATCAGAGTGCCTTTCTTTACCACAGTTCCGTTCTTTACGAACAATTTAGAACCGTAAGGTATTGAATGGTTAGATATTACAAGACCTGTATTGACATCTACAAGTTTCATTTCCGCCAAACGGCCTACAACAATGTCAATTTCACCTGCATTTTCATCTTGATAAGAGATTGAACGAAGTTCCTCAAACTCAACGCGTCCATCGTAACTTGCTGTCAAACTTGAGTCAGAAGCGATATTGCCTGCAGTACCACCGACGTGGAATGTACGCAATGTCAACTGGGTACCTGGCTCACCGATTGACTGTGCGGCAATGACACCTACAGCCTCGCCGATTTGAACCATACGGCTATTTGACAAGTTACGTCCGTAGCATTTTGCACAAACGCCATTCTTTGACTCGCAAGTCAAAACTGAACGCATTTCAACTTGTTCAATTGGTGAATCTTCAATTATCTGTGCAATCTCTTCAGTGAATTCCTCACCTGCCTTGATAATCAATTCGCCTGTTATAGGATGATATATGTCGTGAACTGATGTACGACCCAAAATTCTCTCGTACAATGACTCAACGACATCCTCGTTCTTCTTAAGTGCCGTTGCAACCAAACCACGCAAAGTGCCGCAGTCCTCTTCGTTGATGATGACATCATTTGATACGTCAACCAAACGACGAGTCAAGTAACCTGCATCGGCAGTCTTCAAAGCGGTATCGGCCAAACCCTTACGAGCACCGTGCGTAGAGATGAAGTACTCGAGCACTGACAAACCTTCTTTAAAGTTTGCCAAAATTGGGTTTTCAATAATCTGACCACCCTCGGCACCTGACTTTTGCGGTTTTGCCATCAAACCACGCATGCCGCACAACTGACGAATCTGTTCCTTAGAACCACGGGCACCGGAATCAAGCATCATAAATACTGAGTTGAAACCTTGGTTGTCAGAACTCAATTGCTTCATCAATATCTGTGTCAACTTAGCATTAGTATGTGTCCAAATATCGATAATCTGGTTGTAACGCTCATTATTTGTGATGAAGCCCATATTATAGTTGTTCATCACCTCGTCAACTTGCTTGTAGCCTTCGCTAACCAATTCGCTCTTTTCAGAAGGGATGATAACGTCACCCAAGTTGAATGACAAACCGCCTTCGAATGCCATACGGTAACCAAGGTTCTTGATATCGTCAAGGAATTGAGCGGTTGTTGCAGTGCCACAGGCTTTGTAAACCTTGCCGATTATGTCACGCAACGACTTCTTTGTCAAGACTTCATTTATGAAACCAACCTCAACTGGTACAAATTGGTTAACAATTACACGTCCTACAGTAGTTTCAAGAATTGTATCTTTCACTTCGCCATCAACAAGGTCTTTAGTCTTGACCTTAATGGTAGCGTGCAAGTCAACACGTTTTTCATTGTAAGCAATAGTGACTTCCTCCGGAGAATAGAATGTGATTCCTTCTCCTGGAACACCCTTGCGTGCCTTTGTAATATAGTACAGACCCAAAACCATATCCTGTGAAGGAACGGTGATAGGAGCACCATTGGCAGGGTTCAAGATATTGTGCGAACCAAGCATCAGCAACTGTGCTTCCAAAACGGCGGCATTGCCAAGTGGCAAGTGTACGGCCATCTGGTCACCATCGAAGTCGGCGTTGAATGCCGTACAAGCAAGTGGGTGCAACTGAATAGCCTTGCCTTCAATCATCTTTGGCTGGAATGCCTGAATACCAAGACGGTGAAGCGTAGGGGCACGGTTCAAGAGAACTGGATGATTCTTCA
>CALCFP010000427.1 GCA_937900725.1 uncultured Bacteroidota bacterium
ATTTTAAATGTTTATAAACAAGTTATTTGTATTATAATAAAAATCTATTGTTACTAATATCATTCAGGAGGGACATATGAAGCCAATTAAAGAAGGAAAAGTACGTGAAATCTATGACAATGGCGACAACTTAATCATGGTAGCAACAGACAGAATTTCAGCATTCGACGTCATTCTGCCAAAGGGAATTCCTTTCAAGGGTCAGGTGCTCAACCAAATTGCGTCTTACTTCCTCGATGCCACTTCCGACATTGTTCCTAACTGGAAGATTGCAAGTCCAGACCCTAACGTTACATTGGGTCACAAGTGCGAGCCATTTGCAGTGGAAATGGTTGTACGTGGTTATCTTACAGGTAGTTCGTGGCGTCTGTACCGCGACGGCGGACGTGAGATTTGTGGAGTGAAACTTCCTGAAGGCTTGCGTGAGCATCAACGTTTCGAGAAGCCAATCATCACCCCAACAACAAAGGCCGACATTGGCACTCACGACGAGAACATTTCCCGCGAGGATATCATCAAGAATGGCCTGGTTTCTGCCGAAGATTACGCCTTGCTTGAAAAATACACTCTTGAATTGTTTGCCCGTGGTACCGAAATGGCAAAGAAAATGGGATTGATTTTGGTTGATACCAAATACGAGTTCGGCAAGAAGGACGGCAAGATTTATCTGATTGACGAGATTCACACACCTGACTCATCTCGTTACTTCTATGCCGATGGCTACGAGGAGCGTTTTGCAAAAGGCGAGAGCCAAAAGCAACTTTCGAAGGAATTTGTCCGCGAATGGCTTATGGCAAACGGATTCCAGGGCCGTGATGGTGAGAAAGTGCCTGAAATGACACCTGAAATCATCAGCCAAATTTCAAACCGCTACATTGAGTTGTACGAGAATATTGTCGGTGAAAAGTTCGTTCCAGGCGATGTCACCGATGTCCAAAACCGTATCTTCAACAACGTAGAGTCTTATATTAAGGCTAATTTGATGAAATAAAGCATAATATGACATTTCTGAAAGGCGGGTCACTTTTTTGTGGTCCGCCTTTTTTGTGTCGCGATATAATGTGGGTGATAGTTTTTAATGATTGTTATGTCGCTGATATTCAGGATGGATGTTTGCCCTATGTCGATATTTGTCAGTTTTTGACAAGCGGATTGTATTTTGCATAGTATTAATGCTAATTTTACAAGCACATTAATTAACTGTTGTACTTAATGAAACGAATAATTCTATTAGTGTTAGGGTTGGCCCTATTGGGTCCGCTGTCTGCACAAGAGCCAGTTGTGACACAATTGACAAAGGCTGAATTTCTGCAAAAAGTAATGGATTACGAAAAGAATCCAAAACAATGGGTATTTGCAGGTGACAAGCCTTGCATTGTCGATTTCTATGCTGATTGGTGTGGTCCTTGCCGTATGGCCAGCCCAATTTTGGAAGAATTGGCCAACGAGTACAAAGGTCGCATCGATTTCTACAAAGTCAACACTGACAAGGAGAAAGAATTGTCATCGGCATTCGGCATTCGTGGAATTCCCGCTTTCCTGTATTGTCCAAAGAAAGGCAATCCTCAAATGAGTTCGGGCGTTGCGCATACTACCGAAGAAACTAAGGCAATGTTCAAAAAAATCATTGAGGAATTCCTTCTCAAGGAATAAACGTCATATCTACAGACGAATTGGCTTCCTTTATTTCAATCTCGACACGGACAACCGACGAGGCTTGAAAACAGCCTAATGCCGTCGGGCGGATATTGGTTTCAGGGTTGGTCAAAGGTGGCTGTATGTTGCTGAAGTTGGTGGTGAACTGCTTCGACAGTCCTGAAAAATACTCATACACGTTGGACGACAGCGAATAAACGTCAACCACTACATTGTCACCGACATCAAATTTTTGTGGGATTACCATTTTGAATGATTCTGTCAGGTGAGAGTCCTCGAACAGCCACAAATTTGAGTAGTCGTCCAACTTTTCGCCATTTCTTTCCACCTCTATTCTATAGTATTGCAAGGTGTCGGCATTTCGTGTCGAGAATATTGACACGTAGTATCCAATGGTGTCAAAAATAGTGTAACTGTCTTGATATTCAACAAGTACGGAGTCAATGAAAATTTGATTTGGCATCTTGTCGATAGCGCTGTAACGTTCGCCTTCAACGTCCACTGTAAGCAGGTAACTGTTTCCTATTTGACCTTCAATTTCATTGGTTTGGTAAATGCCGTTGCCCACGTATTCCAGTTGTGCGGAATTGCCGTTGTCGTCACGCAGATAGACAAGCGCATTGTCGATAAATTCGCAATCCACGGTGTCGGTTG
>CALCFP010000428.1 GCA_937900725.1 uncultured Bacteroidota bacterium
CGTTCTTTAATACAATGTCTGTGACACGGCTTTCAGGACAGACTGCATCGACTGTGTTCTCCCAAATTGGTGTGAGGATAGGATCGTTGATATCAAATACGATTGAAGCTCTATTAGGAATCTTTGTGCCATCTGCCGAATAAACCGGATTGCCAGCCGCGTCTGTAACGACAGGCATAACATCGCCAATGCCAGGCAACATGTTGTCAGGAACGGTTGATTTGTAAACGCCTTCGCCAGGCATTACATACAACTGATTGGTAGGACGGCGACGATATTGGAAGTTTGCCGTTACACCGGCAGACAACTTGCTGTTGAACTGCTTGCGCAAAGCCAAGTCACCAACGTAAGTATCCTGTGTGCCAATTTGAACCGAACCAGCCACATTTTTAGAATTGGCGTTTGCCTTTTCGGTAATAATATTGATTACACCGTTTACTGCATTCAAGCCGTACAAAGCGGAATTGGCGCCACGAACGACCTCAATACGATCAATATCCTCAATGCTGATTGGCAACATGTCGAAGCACAAAGCGCCCATTGCGTAGTTGTGGGCAATACGGCCGTCAATCATAAGCAATGTGTTTGAGTTCTCAGTATAAAGGAACATCTGGTTGTCAGGAATATTGTTCAAACCACGCATCTGCACATCGTACATACCGTTGGTTTTCTCAGTGACAATCATACCCGGAATAAGGCGGAAAGCCTCTTCGATGGTGCTGATGCCGTAGGCTCTGATTTCGGCCTTGGTCAACACAGTTGAAGAAAGAGGCGAGGTAAATGCCGTTTCCTCAGTTTTTGAAGCCGATGAGACATTCTTGTTCATGACCATGGCGAAAAGTTCGTCCATGGAAACACCCATAATGTCGGCCAATTGAAGCACGTCTTCAAAAGGCATTTCAAGAAGTTCGTCGTATGACATGTTTAGGATATCTTCCTTAGTCATTGACGATAAATCCCTATTTTGTGCGAAAATTTGGCCAGCAAAGCATAAAGCCAAACATACTAATATAAATTTTTTCATTTAAATACAATTTAGAATTACTAATCGACCGCTGTGCCCAATGCCAACAACTGAGCAGAGGCAGTAACGCCTTCTTCCGTTAAAAGTCTCTTGCAAATTTCAAAACTTTGCTTTCCATCTTTTTTGATGTAATTAATACCAGCCTTGGATGCCATACCAGGCTTGTCAGTAATAAGCACTACACCTTTGCCTTTAATCTTAGTGGCAATGGTGGCTGCTTGATCAGACTTGCTTTCACAAATGTAAACAATATGGAATTTTGTCAAATCGTCGGAAGAAGACACTTCCTTAACCTTAATTGACTGTGAACCTACAGCCTTACGTTGAGCAATGGCATTCAGTTCATCAATGATAGCCGAAGTACCGACCACCCCAATAACAAAATCACCGGATTGTTTCACTTGAGGCCACTCTATATATTTCGTAAAGTTAAACATATAAAGTGCCTTGAACTTTTCATCTTGTGCTTTCGTAACCGAACAAAAACACAATAATGCAATAATCGCTAATGTGGTTTTTTTCATATAAAAAATAATTAAAACGTTATTCCCTATTTTCTTATCCTTTTTTTACATATAGATTTTACTGATATCGCATCAAAATGTTTCATAAATCCGAGAAAAATCTACCGAAAAAATCAATTTGCCATGCAAATATCCGGCAAATTAAGACAGCCGCAGTCAATAGCTGCCATTTTGTCTATTTTCCCATCAAAAATACGCAGGACACCGGGTTTACGAACGGTTTTGGCGCAAACTACTGAATATGGCATATTTTGAACATTTCGGACAAAAACAATCTTACCCCTGACAGAATTTTTCAAATTCGAAGTTTGTACTTTATGCCCCAAATCATCAAGCACTGGATCAAATTTCTTTTTCATTATTATTAATTACTATGACAAATGTACAATTAGTTGCTATTTATTTAGTTTCCATTACGCAGATGCATGACCGATGCATTATGTTAAACCATTGATATTCGTGGTATGTTATTTATTTTCTACATGTTATACCTGCGCAAACGTTAACGACTTATTTTGCAAAAAAATGACAAACGGCAATATTTGTTTTACCAAAAGTTGCATAAATGACGTGGCTTTTGTTGTTTTGCCATATCTAAACAGACAATATGGAAGAAATTGAAAACAAAACCAATGGCTACAAAATGATAGCCAAAACATTTGCAGGGCTTGAAGATGTGCTTGTAAAGGAACTAACAGACTTAGGCGCACAAAACGTAAAAAAACTGATCCGAGCCGTTTCTTTTGAAGGAGACAAGGCAATGATGTACAAAGCCAATTACTTTCTGCGAACAGCGCTATGCATACTAAAACCCATTGCTGAGTTTGACGCGAAGGACGAAGATGTGTTATATAAAGAAATCAGCCGAATAAACTGGAACAGGTACATGACTGTGGACAATACGTTCTCAATATCAGCAACTACATATTCCACGACATTCACACATTCAAAATATGTATCACTGAAGACTAAAGACGCTATTGTAGACCAATTCCGACGCCGGACTGGCAAACGCCCCGATGTTGACACCATGAATCCAGACCTTGGCATTGAAATCCACATTGCACAGACCCATGTTACTGTATTGCTGAATAGTTCAGGAGAACCACTCTTCAAGCGTGGCTACCGTCAAGCAAGTGTAAAGGCTCCAATAAACGAAGTTTTGGCAGCAGGAATGATTCTTCTGTCGGGATGGGATTGCAAATCAGATTTTCTAGACCCAATGTGTGGCTCCGGAACACTGCTCATAGAGGCCGCAATGATAGCCTATGGCATAGCGCCTGGCACCTATCGCCAACAATTTGCGTTTGAGAAATGGTCTGATTTTGACGCCGATCTATTTGCGGAGATAACCGAAGACACTCCAGAAGTGACGAAATTCAATTATACAATTGCCGGAAGTGACATAATGCCTGGTGCAGTTAAGGCTGCAGAAGCAAATATCAAAGCTGCCTTTTTGAGCAAAAAGGTCAATGTCAGTCTGCGAAACTTTTTTGACCTACGCCCTCAATCTGCAACAGGAACAATCATAACCAATCCTCCATACGGCGAGCGACTGCAGCCTGACGACTTGCGCATATTCTATCAAAAAATTGGCGACAAACTAAAACTTGATTTCAGCGGATACGAGGCATGGCTGATTGGCAGCAATCAGGATTTTATGAAATACATTGGCCTTAGGCCAGAAAAGAAAATCAAACTGTACAATGGGGCACTTGAATGTTCATTCCGCAAGTTCACTTTGTACAACGGAAGCAAGAAAGACCAATTTGCAGAATAGCAAGAGACGTAACTGCCAATCAACAAAAAAGCCCGAATGAAATCCGGGCTTTTTTATATAGAGGAAATCTTTGTTACTTAATCAAAATCCACAAACTAGGGTTCTCGTTAATCATATTGCGCCATTCTGCAACAGCCTCAACTCTTGTGTCGAACCTTTTCAAACTTACATAATTGAAGCCGTTGTTTCGTGTCACAATCTCGGCTTGGTATCCTGCATCTATCATCTGCTGTTGGAAACGAAGGGCATTTGATTCGACTTGGAAACTGCCAGCAATTATGTAGCAATGCTTTGCATTGGGGTCTGAAGTCGGCTCAGAAACAATTATAGGCTCGGGTTCTGCGACTTCGGGCATTGTGTCCACCACTGTTGTAGTGTCGACTGCTGGCGTGGTGTCAACTACTACAGCCTTTTCCTGTGGCTGCTGCGCAGGTTTGAATCGTTCAACAAGTTTCAGGTCGATTGCGAGCCAAACAAGGAATCCCAAAATGACAAGCGAAGCGACTATGATAATAATGATGTTTAACTTATTGTTTTTAGTTTTAATTTCCATTTTACTGTTATTATTAACTATAGGTTTGTTGATTACGGGTTGTGATGATGAAGCAACCGGTTTGGATACTGTTGGAGTTGAAGTAGGTATGATAACCTTTGTCTCCTCTTTGTGGTCTGGCACGGCAGGCTTGATTTCGACCTTTGGAGATTGTTCACCAATCTTAATTATATGAGAATCGTCTTTCTTGGCATCAGATTTAGGTGCTGCCTGTGCTTGTTCTTTCTTGGATGCGGCTACCTTCTTTACGGCATTTTTTACAGGAGCAGACTTCTTGGCGTTTTCATCCTGAACAAAAATTATGTTGTTTTGTCCATCTTTTGACAAATAACCGACACCCTCAATAGGGAACTGTTCACCGGCCTTAAATGCGGACTCTATTTCTTTCACATATGCCTTGATTGATTCCTTGCCCTGATTGGCATCAACCTTTTCGGAAGTAATTATCTTGTTCAGAAGAACACTATCGTTGAACTTCAGGAAATCATTGAAAGATATGACCTTGCCGGCAGGCGTGTCCTGAATCATAAACGCTCCGAAATCGGGAATGATAACTCTAGAGTTTTCTGGTATCAACTCTCTAATATATTTGTCTATCATACGATTGTTTTTTGACAGTTCAAATGTACAATAAAAAAGATTTATGAAACAAGTGTTTTTTATTGCTTGCAAATAAAACAACAAACTTATTATCAACAATATTAATCAGGTAGGAAATGACCATCAAGAATGTCAATATGAGAGGTCGCAGTTAGCGACAATCACATTTTGATATATATTCGCAAAAACAAATTTAAGGTCAACAATGGGGCTAATGTTCATCACATTCGGATTTACTGACTTAATCGACATTTTGTTGGTAGCCTTTTTGCTATATCAGTTATACAGGTTGGTTCGCGGCACTGTGGCAATGAACATTTTTGCAGGCCTTTTATTGCTATACGTTCTCTGGCTTATAGTGAAATTTCTGAATTTGAGCCTATTGTCAACAATACTAGACTCGTTTATAAGTGTAGGTGTCATAGCTGTTATTGTTCTTTTCCAACAGGAAATAAGGAAATTCCTGCTTTTACTAGGCAACAACGACTTTGTAAAGAAAAGTCTGGTGCTCAACAAGTACTTCAACAAGACATACGAAATATCGGCATCGAACAACACACTTCGCGAGATAAGCCGTGCCTGCAAGAACATGTCGCAAACAAAGACCGGCGCACTTATTGTATTTTCAACCAAATCGGAACTGGTCACGTACGTTCAGAGTGGCGATACATTGAATGCCGACGTGTCGCACCGGCTGATAGAAAGCATCTTCTTCAAAAACAGCCCAATGCATGATGGTGCAATGATAATTCTCGGCGACAAGGTGAAAGCGGCGCGCTGCGTACTGCCGGTTGACGACGACTTGGTTCTGCCACCTCATTTAGGGCTCCGCCACAGAGCGGCAATGAGCATGTCAAACGAAACAGATGCAACAATAATTGTGGTTTCAGAAGAGACCGGTTCTATATCGATAGTCCAAAACGGCGAACTGAAATATGACATTCCATCGCAGGCTATTGTCACTTACCTGCGAAATGAGACCTTGAGCAACGAGCCTGACGAAAAAGCAACGCAGACAAGTGACAACAGTAACCATCAATAACGATTACATTCCGTAACCGCCGTTGTCGCTTCCCCCTTCTTCTTCTCTAGAAATGTAATTATTCATCTTGTAGGACAAGACAATGGACAATTGTGGCCACTGAGGCTTGTCCACAGACAAAAACAACCACTTTTTGCACAGGCATAAATAGCGACTATTCCAAAACTAACAAACACACTGATTTTGTCAAAGCCTAAAACATATAACTGTTTTAATCGAGATTATTTTCCGCAAAAATAGAAGAAACTGCACTTTTTACATTCGTTTACGTTTTGAGTTTGGACAAAAGGCTTGTTTTTATCGAAAATATCAGACAAGATATCTACAACAAACTTATTCACGAATTCAGACACCCTCAAATAATTGCCGTCAGTGAAAGCATCCTGCTTGCCCTTAGAGGACTTGCTATGGATTTTGAAGTCGATTCCAGTGTTCAACTCAGTTGTCTTAAACAGGTACGACGACAAGACATTCAAATCAGGATGCTGACTGCTGTAAACCAAACAGTAAATCAATGTCTGCAACATTCCCTTGTAATCATCAATATTCTCTGGCTTGAAAATGTCTTCAATACTATCACAAACGATATCGTTCCTACCTGTCTTGTAATCAACTATTCTTACTACACCATCTGTTTTGTCAACACGGTCGATGACACCACCCAACTTAACATTCAAGTTCTTGCCATCTACCACTATCGGGAATTTCATTGTATATCTTTCCTCAAGGCTCAAGAATTCAATTGGCTGAATATCGGCTGTCTTTGCATCGTACTTCAACTGTTCATTGACATACTTGATTATAATATTGTATATCATATTGTTGTTACCGTTAAGCATTTCCTGGAGACACAAATTTCCCGTTTCGATTTCCTGCTCTAAGTTTTTCTTTTTTGGAAAAACAACCTTCACAAACGCCTTGTCAATATTCTTGCGAATAAATTCCTTGTCAAGATTACGGATATCGTTGCCGCTGACGGTTTTTTTCAAAAAATGCAAGTAAATCAAGTGCATTGCATCGTGGAAAATATTACCGAACTGGCGTGCATCAATATTTTCCTCAATATCATCGTCTGGTTCAAGACGCAAGACCTTGCTGAAATAGAACTGCAACGGACATTTCTGATAAATGACCAACGCACTCGGCGACAATGCGCTCACCTTTTTATCACTTTTTGCATCAACGATATAAGAATCAAGCAACTGCATCGTATAATCATTCTTGGCCATAGAAAGCGGCCCGCCTGCCGTAAAACTGACATTGGACTGAAGCATCTTCTCCGTAACCTTGTAACCTCCGTAAACAAGTTGCAGTATGTACCGGCTAGGTTCACCCTTCTTGCCCTCTGTCTTGCCGACAAAATAGATAAGCGTGATGTTGCCTGCCCGTTGAATGAGACGATAGAAATAGTAGGCGTACATAGCCTCACGTTCCTCGTGAGTAGGCAAGCCAAAGCCACGACGCAAGCCAAACGGAATAAACGATGTTGTGTTCCCGTCTACAGGCAAGGTTCCTTCATTTACATTCAGAATGATAAGGTTCTTAAAGTCGATATTGCGGGTCTCGAGGAAACCCATTATCTGCAAGCCTTTTATAGACTCACCTTCAAAAGGCACCTTAATGCTGTTAAGGCACTTACGTAACAGTTGAAAATATGTGGGCATCTCAACGACAAGATTTTCAGATTTCAATTCGGTGTCCAGTTGCTGAATCTGCAACAGCATTCTGTAAACCATTTCCTGATGAATCAGCCAATTGCCGTTTTCGTCATCGGGCAATTGCGACCAAGCCGACATTAACTGCCTGAGTATCTTTACAAGATATTCGGAAAACTGACGGGTTTCGTCAATAACTTCAAAAACCATTTGGGCGAACTGGCTGTCAGCAAAGCAATCAACCGAGACCTGAAAAATAGCCTCGTCCTTGATGCGGCTAACCATTGACATTGCAAACTGTTCATCGGCGAAAGCGAAAAACGGATGCTGAAGCAACGCTAACACGTTCTTGTAAAAGAACGTAGTCGCATTGGCAGTGACACGCTTGTTCGTCTGCATCTGAATAAGCAAATCGACCCACTGACCTGCCACTGAATTCTTAACCTTGTAGCCCATAGTGACATTTCGCTCGCTGATGTATGGACTTGTATGTTCGAGTACCTCCATAAGCAACGACTCATCGGGAAGGACAATTGCAGTCTCAGACAACTCACAGTCGGGCACTTTGGCCAATTGTTCCGATGCCACTGACATTTGCCCGCTTACGGTAGGCGAAGCTACAACATTGATGTTTTTAACGTTCCGGCAGAAACTGTGACAACATTCAAATTCATTTGGCATCTTGAATTTTTTTACAAACGGACGCATAAATAGCCCAGCCTCATGCAAGTCGTTTTTGATAAATTCGTCATCGTAATCCCAAAAGAACACTGCACGTCCTTGTGCCTGAAGCGACTCAAAAATAGACTCTTCGCTATGAGTTATTGCATTAAATCCGATGAAAAAAACCTTGTTAAATGGCAATTGATATTCGGCCGACTTTACACGTACAGATGCCTGTCGGTAAACCTGTCCTTCGTATGTTAAACCGTCGGCGCTCAACTGTTTGTTGAACTCGTCGTACATAGGCAACAGACAGTGCCAAATAGAGAGGAATCTCTTTTTCAGTTCCGAATCACCATTGCCTAAAGTGACATTGAAAAACTCAGAAATAGCCTGGCGTTGTTCATCAGTCAAATAATCAATTGTATCATCTATTTCTTTGATATCCTGGATGTTTTTCAATAATGAACGAGCATCCACCAAATACTTGTCGATGTCGTTGAAATCGGCCAAAATAGTTTGAGCCCAAGGGTAGAAACGGTCGAATGTCTCGCTGGACGCTTCCTTATTCAACTGCTGATGAACCCTGAACAATGTTGCCAACTGCGTCATTTGCGAGGCAATTCGTATATTGACAATGGAATGAATAAATTCGTCAATGGTATAGTACCGTGGAAGCCAAAGAACTTTCGGCTTTTCCTTATTCAACCTACCAATTTCCTGCGAAAAATAAACCTCCGAACGTTGGTTTGGGAAAACGACGCAACTGTTTTTCAAGTCACTATAATAATTATCCAAAATAAATTTGGCCACACTATGCAAAAATGTCTCCATACATATTATTTATATATGTGTGTCAGATAACGTTGATCGGAAAATAGAACGCAAAAGACACAAAATAAATCAGATTTTATAGATTACCAACAATATAATGCAGATTCACAACATACAATTGACACCATTATCAAAATCCACCAAACAACGTGTATTAATATATATAATACTCATTTACATATATTTACACTAATTTATAAATGACAATGAATTATTGTACACACAAAAATAAAATGTATGCGAAAAAAGGACAAAGAAATTCATCACAAACGCATGTTTTTGAAAACATTTTTGTAAAAACATGACGTCCCCTTGCATAAAAATTGATAACAACATGATTGAAAAAAGAGAAGAATCGGAATTCCTCAATGTATTAATTGACGCATGACATTTTTCTATACATGCCACGATTATTTCATTTTTGATAGTTGTCAAAAACAGTGACATAAAAGTGACATCGCAAAACAAAGCAAACCATTGACAGGCAAAGTCTGCATGGTTGACATGCCAATCATGTGAAAAGAAAATTGCATTTATCCAGACGGAACTACGTAACAACAAAAGACACAAAAAACTAAATTGTGACTGTATTATTTAACACACAATAGACCCTAAAATGAGTACAACAGATTTCACAAACAAACTTCTTGATATGCAAACACGCCTACAAATGTATGCATACAAGTTGACTTCAAACGCAGACAACGCCAAAGACTTGCTGCAAGACACAATGCTTAAGGCTTTTGCCAACAAGGACAAATTCACGGACCCGGCAAATTTCACCTCGTGGGTTTACACTATCATGAAGAACACCTTCATAAACAGTTACCGAAGAACGGTTAAATCAAACGAGATTTTCAATAAGAATGAAATAATGCAGAACCTTACTACCGCCTCAAGCGAAATGTCGCAAGAAGCCGAAAGTTCAATGAACGAGATTATTGGCAAGGTTGAAAAACTCGAAGACGACTACCGACAGCCATTCAAGATGTACACTGAAGGGTTTAAATACAAGGAGATTGCCGACGAATTGAACATTCCAATAGGAACGGTGAAAAGCAAGATTTTCTTTGCAAGGCAAAAACTCATAAACGCGCTTCCTGAATATTGGAACGAATACAAGAATGTGCAATACGCATAACATCAATAAATACTGAAGGCTCTAAAATGAGCCTTCTTTCATTTTAAGGCCTGATGAATTTTAACAACCTGCACGGCTTCGGCTACATCGTGAACACGCAAGAATGATGCGCCTGCCTGCAATGCCAACATATTCAATGCAGTTGTGGCATTGAGCGAATCGTTTGGTTCAATTTTCAATAAGTTATAAATCATGGATTTACGAGAAATACCCACCAATAACGGCTTGTCGAAAACTGCAAAATCGGACAGATGGGCAAACAACTCGTAATTCTGCTCAAGGGTCTTGGCGAATCCGAAACCAGGATCGATTATGACATCGTGGACACCGCAGTCGGTCAGACGGCGTAAATGCTGCGACAATTCGGACATAACTTCGGCAGTTACATTGCCGTAGGTGGCGAACTGCCGCATCGTGGCTGGCGTTCCGCGCATATGCATCAGCACGTACGGCACCTGCAAGCGTCCGACCGTGCTGAACATTTTGTCGTCTATGGTGCCTGCGGAAATGTCGTTGATGATGTCGGCACCTTCAGTCACAGCACAATCAGCCACGCTACTCCAAAATGTGTCGATGGAAATTATCGCATCGGGGTATTTCTTGCGTGCCAAAGTCATCACAGGCTTCAGCCGATTCCATTCTTCGCTGGCAGAAACCGACTCGGAGCCTGGACGAGTGGAACACGCCCCCAAATCGATGATGTCGGCACCTTGCGTCAACATCTCATCGATACGGCGCAAGGCGTCGTCGACTGACGGGCATCTGCTTTCAGGATAGAAACTGTCTGGCGTAAGGTTCACTATCGCCATAACCTTGGGCTGGCTCAAATCGAGCAATCGCCCGCGACAATTAATTGTTGACATATTATTCCGTTTTCGGCAAAGATAGCAAACGGCATACCATTTTTTATCGCAGGCGTTTCAACCGATAGTTTTTTTTTACACATTTACATAAGCGTTTACACATATAATTATTTAATATGAAAAAACTGATTTTATCTATCGCTACTATGGCTATGATTGGAACGACACTTGCACAAATACCTGACGGATATGAGATTGCCACTTGGCAAGGATTCCGCAAATGCGCCATCACCTACTCGTTCGACGACGGCACGCCAAACCAAATACCTATAGCCATTCCACTACTCGACAAATACGGATTTCACGGGACATTCAACCTTGTGAGCGACTGGGTCAAGGACTGGGACCAATGGAAGAAAGTGGCCGATGGCGGACACGAAATTGCATCGCACACAATAACTCACGCCAATTTCAGCCAACTAAACGCAGAACAGCAGACCGAAGAACTGGCAAAATCGAAGGCAATAATTGAAGAAAAAATAGGCAAGGAATGTGTGACAATGGTTTACCCGTACTGCGCACGCGGGAAGGACTCCATTGTGGCCGACTACTACATTTCGGCACGCAGTTGCAGCGGGCAGATTGGCGAACCAACACCAAACAACCTGTTCGACATAACATCAAGAGTTGTGGGCACTGAAAGCGATATGCAAACGGCGGAAAATTTCAACAACTGGATATCGGAAGCCTCGGGCAAAAACGGCTGGTGCGTGTTCCTAATCCACGCCATCGACAACGACGGTGGCTACTCTCCCATCAAATCGACAGAGTTTGAAGAACACCTGAAGTTTGTGAAATCACAGGAACCGATATTCTGGGTGGCCACATTCGCCGACATAACAAAATACATCATCGAACGCAACTCGCTGACGATAACCGAATCACCGAAT
>CALCFP010000429.1 GCA_937900725.1 uncultured Bacteroidota bacterium
GCTCTTTTGCTTTGCGCGGAATGCTTCAGTGAACCATCAATGCATACAAAATCAAAGAAAACAGGAAGGCGGATCGTCTTGCCCGATTGCATCCCGCGGGGGTTTGTGATAGAATCACCTTACCGAAGCCGGTCAGAATCGGGGTGATTTGATGGACAGGATCGAGACACAGCGTTTGCTTTTCAGAAAGGCAAGGGGCGAGGACCTGCTGCCTGCCTGGAATAACATCTGGAAGGACGAAATTCTGGCAAAAGGCGTTGTAGCAGCAAAAGATTCGGCACTGATTGTAGATGAGATGAACTGGAGCCTTGCATCACGCTACATCATGAAGAACGATTTGATGATCCTGGACATGATTGCCAATGGCAACTGGGACCGTCCTATCTACTTCGTGTCAGTGGGACCAGGCAACGACACCAACATCCGCGACTACTTCCAATGCGAAGGATTTGCCTACAAACTGGTGCCTATCAAGACAAAATTCGACTATCAGGATGTTGGACACATCAACACCGACGTGCTCTACGACAAGTTGATGAACAAATTCCGCTGGGGCAACATGGGCAAGCCAAATGTCTATCTCGACGAGAACATTCGCCGTACACTTCACATCGTGAAAGTGCGCAACAACTTCGGCCGTCTGGCCATAGCACTTCAGCAGGAGGGCAAGGCCGATTCAGCCATTGCCGTGCTGAACCGCGGTCTTGAAGTGCTGCCACCCGAAAAGGCATATTTCGACTATTACGACTCGAAATTCATTGAGGCTTTGTTTGCCTGCAACCATGAACGCGCATCTGAAATTGCGACAAGCATAATGAACACCGCTTACAACGACTTGCTCTACTATGCATCACTTAAGCCTGTATTCTATGCATCTACTGAAAACAAGCGCCAAATGTGCATGATTAACGCACAAAGCGTTCTTGACATTGCCAGGACCTACAAGCATGCCGAATTGCAGAAAGAGTTGGATTCAATATTCGAAGAAATGTATTCAATCTATAGCGGAAACTTATCCGCCAACGAAGTCAAGAAGTTGAGCCGTAAGTAACAAGGTTTCAGTTTCTCACAGCCAAAAGAAGGGCGACAGACATAATAGTCTGTCGCCCTTTCTTTTTGCAACGTATCGGCCGTGACAATGTGATTTTTATCCTCACCTTGCCAAACTCATACGTGGCATTCAAAACTTTAAACCTTAATTATTTTGAACAAAGAAAACATAACATAAATTTGTTGCCAGCAAACAATTCGTTTTATCGAACACTAAATATTTGACTATGTGGATAGTATGCGCTGATTTGGAGGGTGTTTTCGTTCCTGAGGTTTGGATAAACTTTGCAAAGAAGACAGGTATTGACGCTCTAAAACTGACAACCCGCGACATAAAGGACTATGATGAACTAATGCGCTACCGCTTGAAGATTCTTGACGAGCACAATCTCAAGATTCAAGACATTCAGGATGTGATAGCAACAATGAAACCGCTCGACGGAGCACTGGAGTTTACACGCTGGCTTCGCAAGAAGACAAGTTTCGCCATTGTGTCGGACACATTCATGGAGTTTGCAAAGCCACTTATGGAGCAACTAGAAAACCCGTTCCTGCTTTGCCATTCGCTCGAGATTGACAAGACAGGCCACGTTGTGGACTACAAACTGCGCCAATCGGACCCAAAGCGCCACACGGTTGAGGCATTCCAGAGCATGAACTACAAGGTTCTGGCATTTGGCGACTCGTACAACGACATTCCAATGGTTGAGGCTGCCGATTTCGGCATACTGTATTGCCCGCCTGACAATGTTGTGAAGGATTACCCGCAATTCCCTGTAGCAAGGAACCTTGATGAGCTGAAAGCGCTGATTGAGGAGCACATCTGCGACTGATGAAAAGGCTAGATTGACAAGCGGAAACTCTTTTTTCAAAAAATTGTACCTTTTCGTTTGTTAATGAAAGCCAAATTCATACTTTTGTGCCGTCTTGACAACAAGACAAATTCAACACATGGCCATCTGGAGAGGTGGGTGAGTGGCTGAAACCAACAGTTTGCTAAACTGTCGTACGCGATTAGTGTACCACGAGTTCGAATCTCGTCCTCTCCGCCAAAACGCAAAAACCAAAAGTGCTAACTGATAGTTGGCACTTTTTTTGTGCCCACTCAGACTACTTCTGGCACCATGACAGAAATAACCATTCTGAAAAGATTGGCATTCGCCAAGGAGAAACAAAAAAAAGACTTTCAAACAATCTACAATTTGACGTAATCAATTAACTTTGGCATTAATGGGTTACCGATATAATTGAAGCGTAATGCTCAATTTGCTTTCCTTATTTCTGACAAATTACTGCATAACACATTTAGCCATCAACAGTTGGTTAATGCAAGTTACGCAATGGAAAGGAATGATATTGAGAATGCTTGTTCCACGCTTAATAACATAATTGTCTTGAGGAGCAACAAGGCACAAACTTTATTATGAAAACTATTTCTACCCTATTCATTGCTTTCACTTTGGCAACGACAAACGTTTTTGCATCAAGCGTATGGGATGGTAAAAGCATCAGCGAATTTACCCAAGGCGATGGTTCGCAGGAATCTCCTTTCCAAATTGGGAATGCCAACCAGCTGGCCTTTATGGCCTATGTGGTAAATGCCGGCACAGGCGGATACGACACGGCCTATTACAAATTGACTACGGACGTTGACATTGACAATCTGCCATGGTTTTGCATCGGAACATTAACCAACTCGTTCAAGGGCAACTTTGACGGCGACAATCACCAGATATCGAACATAAACATTGCCGACTCGTCGTCACTGGCTCACAGCCTGGGTTTGTTTGGCTTTGCCGATGGCGCCACAATAAAGAACATTACTGCATCCGGCGTAATTTCAACCCAAAGGGGCAACTCCATTACCGCCTACTGCGGAGGCATCTGTGGCTATGCCCGAAACTCAAGCATCTACAACTGCCACAATCTATGCGTTATAAATGTCATTGGAACAAATGACTCGCAGTTCACAATTGATGACAACACATACGTTGGCGGCATATGCGGATATTCCATAAACTCCAACATCGCGTTTTGTCATAACAAAGGCATTCTTTCAACTTCGTCGAACACAGTTGGCACAAACGAAGCATCTCTTTACATAGGCGGTATCTGTGGCCAGTCCAACAGTTCATTGATAAGATGCTGCTACAACATTGACACCGTATCGGTCAGTTCGAAACAGACAAACGAATACATCAACCACTACAACAAAGCCTACCATTACATTGGGGGCATATGCGGATATGCAAGCAGCCAAAACAGCATCAACTCATGCTACAATGTAGGCGTCATAAACAACGTGTTCACCTCCGCCTATGCAGGCAACGACATGCCAAGCATAAAATATGCAGGTGGCATTTGCGGGTTCATGGACCAATCGTCAACCATCAAGAATTCATCGTTCAGCGACGACTGTGGTGGCTCCAATGTATATGGCGGAGCAAGGACAAGCGCAGACATTATGCAGGCAAGTGCTTTTGTAACAACCCTCAACCAGGAATTTCCTAATACATTCGTTTCTTCGTACAGCGAGAAGTATCCGGTATTCAACAGAATATATGAAATAAAGATTGGTGTGGCAGAAGGCAATGGCTCTGTAACAAACACTCCCGACTTCTTTTACGGAAAGGAAATTACAATGGAAGCCGTAGCGGGAACAGGATACCACTTCAGCAAATGGGATGACGGCAACACCGACAACCCAAGAAAATTCACTGTATCAAGCGACAAGTCGTTCAACGCCATATTTGAAATAAATCATTACACCATTACCGGGAAAACGGTTCCTGCATCGTTTGGCTCCGTTTCCGGAACCCTCACCTACAAACATGACGACACGGCTACCATTGAGGGTGCTCCAGCCATCGGCTACAAATTCACTTACTGGAACGACAGTGTACCGACCAACCCTATAAGTTTCATTATGACAGGCGACACCACACTGGTTGCCCATTTCTCAAAACTGTGCAAGGTGAACACATTGGTCAACGACTCTTCAAAAGGCTACATTTCAACCAAAGGCATTGACAAATACGGCTATTGCGACACTGCCACAAACATAACTGCAGAAGCCATTGCAAAACCTGGGTTCAAATTCATGAGATGGGAAAACGGCGATACAATTGCAAAACGAACCATCAACGTATTGTCAGACA
>CALCFP010000430.1 GCA_937900725.1 uncultured Bacteroidota bacterium
CTACATTCCGCGCAACGATGACAATTTTGTGCAGAAAGACCAGGAATATGAACTCATGTATGCTGATTTGAATGGTTGGCACAGCATGGGGCGCAAATATGCCGATGCCGATTCAATTGTATATGACAATGTGCCTTCAGGTGCAATATATCTGTTGAAAAACCGTACAAAAGGCCATGAGGAACGCGTTTTTGAATACAAAAACGGGAAACAGGTCTGGTGGTAAGAATATTTAGGATTTAGGAATTAGGATGTAGGATTTAATTCATGAAACTATTATCAATAATAGAATTTCCTCACATTTCACTTCGTGACATAAGGCCACGGCACATAAGGCTGTCGATAGTTGATTTGTTGGCTGTATTGCTGTTTTGCATGCTCGGAATATGCTACATTCAGCATCCGTCGGAAGTGGCCGATGTGGAGTTTTACAAGATTGCAACGGTTGCACTCGCCTATTCCGTAGCTCGCATTGCAATATCGCAATCGCCTAAATATATTGGCTGGCTACTGCTTGCGGCAACAGTTGTTTGGTGTTGCCATGAGGCAATCTTGGGGCTGATGCAGGTGTTTGGCAGCCGTATGTCGAACCATTTCCTTTATGCTTGCACAGGCACGTTTTTCAACCCTGGCCCGTTTGGAGGTTTTCTTGCTGTGTGTTTGAGTATGTTGGTGGCAACATACACTGTTACAAAGTCGAAAGTTTGGCACTATGTGGCTGGGGCTACAATATTCATAGTGGTTGTTATTTTACCATCAACCATGAGCCGTTCTGGCTTGCTCGGTTTGGCGGTAAGCATGGCAGTGCTGGCTTTCACAATCGAGAAATGGCGCAACTTTATCAGGAAATACTGGTACGCTGTATTGCTGGTGTCAATAGTTGCCGGCACAGGTGCATATCTATTCAAGAAGAACTCGGCCAACGGACGAATGTTCATGAACAAGATAAGCGTTCAGGCAATGGTTGGCAATGGTTTCACTGGGGCTGGCCTTGGCATGTACACTGGCGTTTACGGACAGCAGCAGCACGACTATTTTGCCAGTCAAATTGAAATAGGCAATGGCGATATCGACATTTCAGCCATCAATGAGCGCGAACGTATGGCGTGCGACTGTCCCGAGCGGTCGTTCAACGAGTATCTGGGCATTGGCGTAGAGGCAGGTCCATTGGCAATGGTGCTTTTTGTAGCAGTTGTCGTACTTGCCATGGTCAGGCTTTTGAAGCAGAAGTCGCCATTTGCCTACGGGTTAATAACGCTCGCGGTTTTTGCCATATTCTCCTACCCTTTCGACATACCCGAATTTCAGATAATGCTGGCCATATTTCTGGCATTTGGGGCAACAACAGAAGGCAACGGAAATGTTGCCAGCACATCGGTTGCCGTTATGTCCGTGTTTTTACTGGGTTGGCTATTCGCCAATCAGCATTCGGCACAGAAGCATCGTGCGTGGGCCGAAGGCGAATGGGGCAAAACCGAATACTGGTATCGTCAGGAGTTCTACAACTATGTGGTTGAAGACGGTGATTCGCTCATGCCGAATCTTAAACACAACTATAGATTTCTGTTCGAATACGGCCAGTCGCTTAACAAGGAAGGACAATACGCCAAGAGCGACTCGGTGCTTATGCTTGGCGCATCCATCAGTAGCGACCCAATGTTCTGGAACGTTATGGGCAACAACAGCCTGGCACAAGGCCGTTACCGCGAGGCCGAAGAGCGCTACCAATATGCATTCACCATGGTTCCTAACCGGCTTTACCCGCTTTGTCTGCTGGCAAAATTGTACGATGCCGAAGGCGACACCGTGAAGTTCTTGAATATTTCAAACCAGATTGATAACTTCAAGGCCAAGGTGGAGTCGGCAAACACTGAGAAGCTCCGTGGTGAGATTGCCGAAATAAAAAGCAGATATACAGATAAATGAGCATTTTAAAGAAGATATCGGAAGATGCCAAAAAACGGCTGGCAAAGATTATCACCACCTTTCTGTGGATATATTTCGCCGCTTTCGGTGTTATGGCACTGCATTTCGCCCGTAGGGCGTTTGTTGCCGAGCGGTTCAAAATACCCACAATGTCAATGTCGCCCACTCTTAATCCAGGCGACCATATCTGGGTTAACAAACTGCTTTTCGGAGCACGCATTTACACCGATTTCAACTTTGAAGACCATGCTCCGCTGAAATGTTTACGTATGCCTGGAATACGGGAAATAAAGCCTAACGATATTGTCGTATTCAACTATCCGTTTGGTTACGATGACTGGTATCGCATTGAGTTTAAAATCAATTATGTATATTGTAAAAGAGTTGCCGGAACACCGGGTGATACTGTCACCATTATAGATGGTATTACTTACAACAACAATTGTAATGAATATATTGGTTTGCTTGAAAACCAAATACAACTGAGCAACATTCCTGACAGCGTTTTTTGGTTTTACAATTCCATGACTGCCATTCCACTATCTATGCCAACATGGACAATAAAGAATCTTGGACCGATGTATGTTCCAGCCAAAGGAGGAACCGTGGAACTTGACGATTTCAACCGTGAACTTTACGGGCTTGCAATACAGTATGA
>CALCFP010000431.1 GCA_937900725.1 uncultured Bacteroidota bacterium
CGCCAAGAACGGCGGCGGACACGGCGGCGCGGGAATCGCGCTGATTTTTGTCACAATTTGCCTGTTTGTGCGTTTTTTGATTGACAGGCACAAGAGCTCGTCCAGCTATGTTTTTTCGTAACCGAACAACTCAATGTTTTTAATGTCTAATTAAATTGATAGGAGGTTCAAACTATGGGAGCTGCTGGTAACAAAAAGCCAAAGGCAAAGCACGGGAAACACGTTCCTGCTTACGCCACAAAAGAGGCTGCAGAAACATCGGAAAAGAAGAAAACCAAATAGTTTTGCTTCTTGCAGATGATTAAGGTGTGGCTGCTATTGAGCAACCACACCTTATTTCGTTTTATAAGTTAATGCGAATCAGCCGTTTGCCTGATTCATCAATTTGTCTTTGTATTTCGTCTTCATCAGCAACCTGAATAGGAATGGCTGAACCGTGTAGGCAATTACAACAGTAGATGTCATTCCGACCAGTGTGGCAAAGCCTATTGATGAGATGGCAGGGTGTGTGGCGAATATCAGAGATGCAATTCCAACTATCAATACAAATGCTGAAAAAACAATAGCGGTCTTGTGATATAGCAATAGATTTTGATTTGCAGAATTGTCGCCTCGTGCTTTTGACAATAGTCCGTCCATTATGAAGATGCTGTAGTCAACGCCGATGCCGAAAATGAATGTTGAAATGACGATGTTAATCAAGTTGAACTGCATTCCGAATGTTCCCATAATGCCAAGCGTGATGTACCAACTCATGCCCATTGGCAAAAATGCGATTATTGCCAGCAATAGTCGTTTGAACGATAGTAACAGTACAATAAACACAAACAGTGATGATATGCCGAGAACAATGTTGAAATCGTCGTTCAGCAGTTTCACCATATTGCCAGTATAGTAGAATGGGTCGACAACTACAGTGTGGGGCAGGGCGGTAAAGATGCCGTTGTTGCGGCTTACATTTTCGGCAGGTGCCTTGACTGATGTGAAAACCAGGTACGAATCGCCAACCTGTTCGACAAGGCTTGACATGAAGCCATTTGGCAATGCTTGTGATTCGTAAAGCGATGTGGGTTGGTATTCGGCATCGATCATTTCAAAGAACGGTTGGAACATTTCGGCCTTGATACCCAATTTTTCGCCAGCCTTGCTTATGTCGGTTTTTACCTTTTGCCTTTTCTCGTCGGTCCAGTATCTGTTCCAGAAATCAATGCGCTTCTGTTGTTCTCCGAATGGGAGTAGCAATTTGCCGAACTTGCTGTAACCTTGTATTATGCCTAATTTTTGAAGAGAATCGCAAGTGTTGCAGAGTGCCATATTGTATATTAATGCCGAATCGAGACTGTGTGCGGTGACGGCATAGTTTGTTGTAGCAAATCCGTTGCTTGTCTTTTCTGCATATAATTGGCTTGAACGCATGACATTCGGTTCAAAGTAACCAATGTTTTTCAGGTCGGAATCGAATGTGACGTGGCGCGACATTATCAGGCATCCTACAAAAACAATGGCTATCAATGCAATAAACCAACGGACATTCTCGAATTGGTAACTGTTGAAACGCTCGAGCAGGTTGAATGCCTTGTTTGACTTGCGGTTGCGTTCAGGACGGAAAAATTGCGGAAGGAATATGAGACAAAAGCCTGTAGTGCCAACCATCCCGAGCGATGCGAACATTCCGAAATCGCGCAGCAGTGGCGATTTCGTGAACAAAAGCCCTATGAATGCTCCAATCGTGGTTATGGTTCCAAGCAGGACAGGACGGGTTTGCTCGCGCAAGACACGTTCGGGATCGCTTACATATTTATAGTGTGTAATTACGTGCAGACAGTAACTCAACGCCACACCAAGCACAATGGCGCCAATTCCTAATGCCATAAGCGACATTTGTCCCTGAACCAGATAAACGCAGGCAAGTGCGAACGCCATTCCGTAGAGAATGGGGAATATAAGCATTGCCAATGTTGATTTGTTTCGCATACAAAGCAGCAGAACAATGCATATCAGCAACATTGACAGGCCCATGGTCAGCATCAGGTCGGCTTTTATCTGCCGAGAGTTGAATACGCTTTGTATAGGTGCGCCATGGAAAAGGACTTCCACGTTGGGATATTCATTCTGTATGCTTGCTATTTCGGCTTCAATCTTGTTGGCAAGCCTTGTGCCGGTCTTTGAGTCGAATGCTACAAAATACGGTGTTAGAAATACCAGTGCTACTGAACTGTCGGTTGTAACCAGATGTTGGTTGTAAATGGTGAAACTTCCTGTCTTTTCATCTTTTTTGTTTCCAAGAGCATTTATTGCAAGGTTCCTGAAACCGACAGGGTCGTAAGGAACAAGGTAGTTATATGCCAGTTCATCGCCAGACATTATTAGGTCGAGATTTTCAGCCATTTGCGATTCGATGTTCTCTTTTGTCAGCATCGAGTCGATAGTGGCGTACATGGATGAGTCGAGGAATGATGGCACATTTTCGACTGCAAAAGTGGCGGCATTCATCAGCATGTCCATATCAATGCGGTAGAGAACGTCGCGTATGTCGTTGTCGTTGGCATCGTGTTCAAGCAATGAATCGACAAAGATGTCGCAAGACTCAATTACTTCATCGATGCTAGTTGAGTCGTTTTTGGCAACAAACTGTATGAAGATGCGGTCTTTTATTTGCAACTGTGAGAATACCAAGCCTTCGGATTTTGAAGGGTCGACACCAGGAAGCAGTTTCGAGATGTCTTCCTCGTACTTCATTTGACTGCCGATGAACGCAAACAGGGCAAGGCTTGCCAACATTGTTGCGTACATTACGGCTTTGTGTTTCTTGAAAAAACGGTATATGCTTATTGTCAGGGTTGTCATTTCAGTTCGGGTATGAGAATTCCTTTGAATGTGATGTAAGTGGTTGATTCGTTAAAAATAGACGCTACGGTTTTGTACCCGTTTTCTGTATTTTCGATTGCTACGGAAACCGATAGTTCCGGAGTCCCGTCGGGAGTAATCATTGCCGGCATTTTGCATTGCGCCATTTCCTTGATTGTCAAATCATGGCCTAGAATCCGTTCTGCACATTCCTTCATTATTTGCAGATTGCAGACTCCTGGGGAAACAGGCTTTTCAGGAAAGTGACCTTTGTATATTTCGTGGTCTGGATTTAGTTTGATGCGGAAAATATAAGTTCCCGATGTTTCATCAACACTTTGCGAAAGAATATTGTAATAGTTTATCAGAAGCATATTTTGAAATATAAGGGTGGAGTGTCAAAGTCAATGAGGAAAGGCATGGATCAGCCTTTGTCCATATATAATTTAATGCTGCATTCAGCAACCGCACAACCATTTACAGTTGATGTTGCGTTTATCAGCATAACATTCATTACTTCAGAAACAATATGAAGTTTTGTTTCTATCAGCAATCCAACTTCAGGAAGTTGGCTGATTATGAGTTTTTTTATCTCGCCAATGTATCCAAGTGCAATTGGCTGTTTTGCCTTGATGGCATTGTAGCCTGCAAAAGCCGCGGCTGATTGGGCAATGTGCTCAATCAGTCCAGGCTCTGTTAGTTTGTTGTTTTTGCAAAAAATATTTTCGGCAGTTATTTCAAGTCCGGTGTCAGCGTCAGTTTCTGTGGCGCCGAAGAAATGAGAAATCATTATTATTGGCTTTCGCTGTGGGATAAGTTGCTCAATTTCTTTTTCTTGATATAAAACTTGTCGCATTATCTAATTATTTTGCCATGTTGTCAAAAACAAAGTCGTATAGTAGTCCAAATGTTTTTATGCTGGCAAGTTCAGTGTTTTTGATTTTTACGCCAAATTCCTCTTCAATAAGAGCAACCATATCAACAAGGCTGAGGCTATCAAGACTCAAAGTTGACTTGATGTCGGCGTCTGGAGTGATTTCGCTTTGTTCAATTTCGAATTCATCGGCCAAAACTTGGTTGATTTTTGCAATTAGTTCTTGTTTTTCCATATTCTTGATTATTAAATAGTTATGTGTTAATGTTTGATATTTTTGTATAAAAAATCGTAGAGTTGTGCAAAAGACTTTATTTTTTTGTAATCATCGGTAGAAATCTTGTATCCAAATACATATTCAATGACTGCAATCATGTCGACAATGTCCAGGCTGTTGAGCATTAGCGTGTCCTTGATGTTGGCTTCGGGTGTGATTTTTGATAATTCCACCTCAAATTCGTCAGCCAGAATCTTGTTGAGTTTTCCAATTAATTCATCTTTTTCCATGCACTTTCCTCTGATTACATGTTTCGAACAATCAAAGTGGCGTTTGTTCCGCCAAATCCGAATGAGTTTGACAAGAATGTGTCAAAATGCTTTTCGATGCGTTTGTCGGGGATGAGCAGTTTGGCAGAGTCTTCGTCAGGATTCTCAAAGTTAAGGTTGGCGGCAATGAAGTCGTTCTTCATCATTATGGTGGAGTATATGATTTCGCTTGCTCCCGCCATCCACATTTCGTGGCCTGTCTGCGATTTTGTCGAAGTCACTTCAGTGCGTTGTCCGCCGAATACATTATATATTGCTTTGGCCTCTTGTGCATCGCCCACGTGGGTCGATGTCGCGTGAGCATTGATGTATCCGATTTCGCGAATGTCGATGCCAGCAAGTTTTATTGCCATTTCAAGAGAAGCGGTAGGTCCCTCGACATTTGGTGTCGATATATGGTCTCCGTTTGATGAAAAGCCGTAACTCAATATTTCTGCGAGAATTGGCGCGCCTCGTTTGACGGCATGCTCGTATTCCTCGATTATCACAGTGGCGGCTCCACCACTAGGGATAAGTCCGTCGCGGTCGCGGTCGAATGGGCGGGAGGCGCGTGTCGGCTCACTTTCGCGAGTGGAGAATGCGCTTATGCCGTCGAAACTGCCGATAGAGAATGGATTAACCTCTTGAGCACCGCCGCATACTACCATGTCTTGCAGGCCATTCCTGATAAGCAGCGCGCCCAATCCAATGGCGTGTGACCCGCTTGCGCAGGCGCCAGATACGGTGAGGTTCATTCCGCGCAATTTGAATATGCACGAAAGGTTCATCGTTACGGTTGAGTTCATTGATTGAAAAATGGCACCAGAGCCAACCAGGGTAGTGTCCTTTTTCTCGCGCATTGTGTCGACAGCCTTTACAACAGGGTCGGCGCTGCTGTCGTTTCCGTAAAGCAAGCCTACTACGTTGTTGTTAAGGTAGTCCTGATCTATTTTTGCGTTTTGGAGAGCCTCAGCGGTGGCCACGTAGGCATATAAGGCTTGTTCCGGCATGAATATTCTTTGGTTGCGGCTTAAAATGCCTTTCAAATCTGGTTTTTCGATATAGGCGGTTAATGCCGAACGGAAGCCCATGTCTTTACGTGCTTGGTCGAACACTATGCCCGACTTGCCGTTGTATAATGAGTCTTGAACTTCGGCCAGGTTTTTGCCTATGCACGAATAAATACCCATTCCTGTTATTACAACTCTTTTTTCCACTATTGTTATTCGTTAGTAAGTTCGTTTTTTAAGTCTGATATATTTCTTTTGTAGAAGTCGAGTGTGCGTATTATTTTTTGAAAGAAGACTGCATTCTCCGACATCTTGTCTGTTTTCAGTTCGTATGCCTTGTTTAGCAGGTTGTGTACCATATTGCATTTTCGCTCGAAGTCGTCAATCAGTTTGAAGAGATTTTGCCCGTTAATCTGGTAATAACGACGCCGGTCGCCTTCGCTTGTTACACATTTGATGGTGCCTTTTTCGGCGAGTTTGCGCAACATGGTGCTTGCAGAGCCTTTGCTTATGCAGAGTGTTGTCGTAATCTCGTCGAACGACAGCGACTCCTTGTCCGATACCGACAACAGGCCGACAATTCGTCCTGCTATGGGCTGAAAACCCAGCGACTCAAAATAGGAACCGAACTCGTTTATGAGTTCGTCTTGTCTTGATGTGTCTCCGTTATTTTGCATATTCGGCTTCTCGATTGAGGTGCAAAGGTAACAAATTTTGTTTTGTTTAGTCAAGACTGAACAAATATTGTTCCATTGCTTTGGCTTGAGGAAAATTTAATCTGATTGGTATAATGACAAGAAGTATTAATGAATAATTGTTAGTATGCTGATTTAAACACGTTGACAGAAGGATTTGTTTTAAGAAAAATGTCATTTTTTTTTGTCACTTTTTTTTAAAAAAAACGTATATGTAAATGTTTGTTATATATTTGCATATTAATTGCATTAAATTTTAGGAACCAAAAAATACTATTTTTATGAAAAAGATTTTCCTTTCAGTATGTGCATTAGGCTTGGCTCTTGGCACTTACGCTCAAGCAGTGGTTGACAATGCTGTTATTCCAGTATCAGTCAACATAAATTCAATCATGCGTATGAATGTTGTGTCTGGTGGTAACATCGAGTTTGCATTCAATACAATTGATCAATACACAAACGGTATCAGCAACTCAACACGTTACGATACCAAGTTTACAGTTGCTTCATCAGTAAGTTTCAAGGTTACAATGTCTACAGAAGATGATAACCTGATTGGCGCTGATAATGCTTCTAATACAATGGATTTGGGGCTTGTCGGCTTTATGGTTGAGAGCACAGGCACAGGAACTCCAGCTACAATACAAGATGAATGGTTGGGACTTGGCGATGCAGGTACTACTGGTTTGGATATTGTGACTTCAGGTGGTGGTGATATTGCTGCCAATGCCTTCACAATTCACTGGAGTTGTGGTGATGATGCTGAAGGTGCATCTGGTTCTGTTTTGTCGGCAAATTTGGCACCAGACCGTTATTCTACCAATATTTTCCTTGTATTGAGCGAACAATAATAACACATAATACATCAAAGCAAAAGTCAAACTTGTAATAACTTGTTTGACTTTTGTTCTTTTATGTTATGCTTAAGGCACTACTGATATTACCATTCCTATTGCTTGCCATGCTTGCTTTTCCGCAAGCGCAACCATCGGTGCGGTTGCAGATAGTGGGAGGAGCGAATGTGGTGTTCAATGTGAATTCCTATTCCAAGGTAAAGAATGGGATAACATATGATGACTACACAACTGTCAGGGTGTATTTTAACGGTTCCGACGAATCGACAAACGAATGGGAGTTGCTGGTCAAGGCTAATGACGCCAGCCTTAACCCGGACTACGGCATAAGAAAGATGCCATTGGATGTGCTTAAGTTGCGGTCGTCGTATTCTGAAAGTGACGGTGCAGAGATTGTGTTAAGCGATACCGAAACCCAATTGGCGCATGGAAATCATCCTAAGACCAGTACGGTGAAAGATATCAAAATATCATACATATTAGGTGAGAATGGTACTCTGTTCGGCTATTCGAGCGACTATTTCTCAACAGATTTGGAGTTTACAGTGAGGTTTAAATAGAATGAGCTTGAAGGTTAAATATTTGCTAACCTTTATTGTATGGAGCATTGCGTACGCTTCGTATGCACAATTCTATTTTCTGGAAAACGCACAAGACAAACTGGAAATCGATTTCCTGAAAAAGAAAATCGAGACGGTTTCAAACAAGACTTTCTTTAACGGGTTGTCAGTTAAAAACCCTACATCGCAGAAACTTACATTCTATGTAAAGTTCAGCTATCCTGCAGGCTGGTCGTTTATGGGCGAGAAAAACCAGCAATATACGCTTGAGCCGCACGATTCGCTGCTCATCCCGTTCAGGGCATCGGCATCGCTTGATGCCAAAGGCGAGATAGGCTACTCGATAGTGGCATCGCTTACCGACCAAAAAGGCAATACATTCAAGACAATATACAGCTTTGTCGATATTCCGAAAGTGCAAGACGTGAAGTTCAAACCCTTGACTCGGACAATATACATCGACCAGCAAAAAAAGAACTCAGAAATACGGCTTTCGTTTTCGAACAACGGAAACACCGATGAGATTTTTAACCTCGATTACAATTTAGGCGATGATATGACAGCATTGGGTGCGCGCAACGGCATCTTGCGCGACGAGTTTATGCTGAAATCGTATCACGATACGGTGATATCGTTGCCTATATATTCAGAGACGTCATCTTATAGCGATGTACAGAAGTTTCATAGGTTGCAGATTGGAGTTTCAACAGGCGACACTGCCATGCATGCTACCTTGTGGGCGCGTGAGTTGCTCGAGCAATATTACAACGAGATACCATCGACCTACACAATGCTGAGCGTGGAATTGATAGGCCGAGACCTGATAGGCGGAGCAGAGCCGTCGCTTGGCGCAAACATATATGGCAATCTGTTGCTTAAGCGTGGCGGCGATTTCCATTTGCGGGCAATGATGAGCAAACTGTATTTTGACGACATGAAACAAACCTGGAAAAGCGGAAGGTTTGAACTGAAATATAACAACAAACATGGAACGTTTGCCTGGTTGGGCGACATCCAGCAGGTAATGGCACTTAACATGTATGGCAGGGGCGCTTTGCTGCAGCAGTCGTTCGGCGATTACTCGGTAAAACTTATGGCTGAGACTTCTGTATATTCTGACAAGGATAATTTTGCGGCATCGTTCTCGCGCAAATCCAATATCTTCTCATTTGAGTTGGGAGGTGCGTTGAGCAACGACAACGACAGGGACAAGCAAGACATAGGCACGTTTCTTTCAAGCAACATTCAAATGAAGAGGTTCGGAAAATTGAATATGACACTGTCTGCCACAAGTTCGGAATGGAAAAACTCTACACGTCTAGGCGTTCAATCGGGCATCGGAATTGATGCTACATATTCAAATACTATCAAGAACACGCATTTGTACGGAATGTTGCATTATGGCCAGCCCGAATATGCTGGTCGCTATAATGGCAGACTGGAGCTGAACAGCCAAATTCGGCAAGATTTGAGCGATTTCAATTACATTGTTGCTTCCTATGTTAGAAATGCCAACAATCAAATCCGCTATGTGGGCGACAGCATTGCGCCTAGTGTTGAAGTAGATTATGACGAGTTGCGTGTAGTATTCAGCAGGAATCAGACTAAATCGCTAATGTATTCGTTGGGAGCGATAACTGAGAGCCGATTCGGCGACAATTTCAGTTCGCGATATACAAACACGGAATTTGCCACAAGGAATATTTTGGCGTATGGCGGAGTTAGGGCAAAAGGAGCAAAACGCGATTTAATGACGGTTACTGTTAAGACAGGTGCAAATTTCGCAACAAAATATGATGCGCGGTTTGATACGCTCAATGTCAATAAGAATTGGTTCTCATTGCTTGCGACCGCAAGTTACAGGTCAGGTATTTGGGGTGTGTTCTTCAACTACTATCATGGGCCAAATTCGCTTCAGCAGCAATTTACACATTTCACCAGGAATGGATACAATCGAGTAATCAGGGCAAATCCTTATCTTGATTTCTACCTTATGCCTAAATACGTGCGTTTTGTCAACCGTTCGACAGTGTCGTACGACATATCCGAAAAGACAACCCGCATAAAC
>CALCFP010000432.1 GCA_937900725.1 uncultured Bacteroidota bacterium
TATGCCAATGGCGTGATTACAAGCCGTTCGTCTTTCAGCATCTCGTCAATCTTGTGGACTTCCTTGCTGTTGGCGCCAAATTGGTGCTTTATTACGCCAATGTTGTCGAACAAAGGCATCATATAAGGACCGATTTTCTCCTTCACATCGCCTGGCAAGAATCCCAAATCCTGGTTTGTAAGCGGAATTATAGGGCGGGCGACGAATATCTGTTCATAGATGTTCGACTGTTGCAGTGCGGCGGCAACGGCCAACAATGTCTTTCCTGTACCAGCCTTGCCTGTAAGCGATATCAGGTTTATTTCGGGGCGTATAAGTGCGTCGAGTGCCATTGCCTGCTCGGCGTTTCGAGGCTCTATGCCGTAGATTTTCTTCTTCTCTACAAGGTTTATCTTGCGTTCGAATGGGTCGTAGTGCGTGAGCGCGCCCTTGTTGTCGTCGCTTTTCAGGATAAGATATTCGTGTGCGAAAATCTCTCGTTTGAACTTGAACTCGTCGACAGGCACGCCTGCGTGGTCTTGATATATTTTGTTGACAAGTTCAGACTCAACACCTTCAATCGTGTCGATGCCCTTGTAAATCTCCTCAATGTTCTGAACCTTGTCGGTTGTGTAGTCTTCGGCAGGAAGCCCCATCGACTTGGCCTTGACGCGCAGGTTTATGTCTTTTGATACGACAATTACCTTGCGGTCGGGGTTCTCTTTGCGTATGTGGTCGGCAATGGCAAGTATCCGATGGTCGGCAATGGGCTCGGGGAATGAAATCTTCATCGATTCGGGATATTTCTGCCCTAAGGCGAGAAACAGTTTGCCGTGGCCTTTGCCTATCGATATTCCTTTTATAGGGTCGTTTTTGCCAATCAGTTCATCGAGTACGCGAGTCACTTCGCGCGCGTTGAAGTTCAGCGAATCGTTGCCTTTCTTGAATTTGTCGAGTTCTTCAAGTGCTACAATTGGAATGACAATGTCGTTATCTTGGAAATTATAGACACATTTGAAGTCGTGTAGTAAAACATTTGTATCTAATACAAATATTTTAGCGGTTGATTTTACTTTTGCCATAGTTCAAGTTTTTTATGGTTTTCCATAAAGTTAGAAATGAAAATTGAAAGATGTGGCCGAAAACATCCTTTTTTTTCGATAAATAATGTCGATTCCCATATTGAGGATAATTCACATTGCCCAAAAGGTTATTGTTGATTCCTTATTTTGAACGCAAATGCCAAATTCTAATTACCTTTCGGACGTTTTTCGGACAGGTCAGTGCCTGTCTGAAGAGAATCGGAATGTAAGATGACATATCAGCAGGCAATAGATTTTTTGTTTACGCAACTTCCTGTATATCAAAATATAGGAACATTAGCGTATAAGGCTGGCCTTGACAATACCTTGGCTCTTGACGAATATTTCGGGCATCCTCACCTAAAGTTTAAGACTATTCACGTGGCTGGCACCAACGGCAAGGGCTCGGTGTCGCATACCACGGCATCGATTCTTCAGCACGCGGGCTACAAGGTAGGGCTTTACACGTCGCCACACCTGAAGGATTTCCGCGAGCGTATCCGCATCAACGGGCAGATGATTCCTGAGCAGGAGGTTGTTGATTTTGTCGAGAAGCACAGGCCGATTATAGAGCGGGTGGCACCTTCGTTCTTCGAGATGTCAACGCTGATGGCTTTCGACTGGTTTGCCCGCTGTGGCGTCGATGTCGCGGTTGTCGAGGTGGGGCTTGGTGGCAGGCTTG
>CALCFP010000433.1 GCA_937900725.1 uncultured Bacteroidota bacterium
ATAAAGAGAAACTGTTCGCGGGGTAATGGAAAGAGAGTGACATCATGGGAAATATTGTTCCAAAAAACAAATTCTATAATAATTGAGGTCTTTTGTTAAAAAAGCATAAAACTTTAATAGTGGTTTTTTATTATATTTAAAATGTTCAACCAAAATAAAAGAACTACTTTTTTTAGTAATTCTTTCATTCTTTTTCGACACACCTGGTGAAAAAATGCAAAAGCGTGAAAACAAGCAACTTCTACTACAATATGAACTTTTAAACCAGAAAGTTGTAAAAATGGAACAAAGCATGGACGAAATTCAGCAACACGATGACAACATATACCGGCTGATTTTCGGCATAGAGCCCATACCGGCAAGCGTACGGCAAGCAGGCATAGGTGGTGCCAACCCATACAAGGACCTTGAGCAATATTCCAATTCCGAACTTCTGATTGAAACATCAAAAAAAATAGACAACCTAACTCGACGAATGGTTGTTCAATCAGAATCATATGACAACGTGATGAAACTTGTCCAAGACAAAGAGAAATTCCTGGCATCAATCCCAGCCATATCGCCCATTGCCGACAAAAACCTGAAACGTTTTGCATCGGGCTACGGTTACCGTATTCACCCAATCTACCGCACTCTAAAAATGCATAACGGTATCGACCTTACGGCGCCGACAGGAACCGAAGTTTATGCCACAGGTGGCGGGAAAGTTGTCAATTCAGGATATTCTAGCGGAGGATACGGGAACAAAGTGATTATTGATCACGGTTACGGCTACAAGACTTTATATGCTCATTTAGACAAAGTTTTCGTCAAAAACGGGCAGCATATCTCCAGAGGCGAACTTATCGGCAAAGTTGGCAGTACTGGCCGGTCAACAGCCCCTCACCTACACTATGAAGTACGCAAGAACGACAAAACAGAAAATCCTGTCAATTACTATTATACAGATTTGACTCCAGAAGAATACGAGGAAATGATCAACGTATCGAGCCAAATGACTATGAGTTTCGACTAAAAACATTTGAACCATGCCATACAAAGAACAAAAAATTGAAAAACTATTCTACACAATTGGCGAAGTTGCCGCAATGTTTGGGGTAAACACATCCCTAATCCGCTTTTGGGAAAAAGAGTTTGACATTATCAAGCCACAACGCAACAAGAAGGGGAACAGAATGTTCACCAAGAAAGATGTCGAAAATTTCTACATCATTTATCATTTAGTGAAGGAACGCGGACTGACTTTGGATGGTGCCAAAAAGAAACTTCACGACAACAGGGAGGACACCATAAACAACTTTGAGGTTATCAAGTCACTTGAGTCAATCAAGGATATGTTGCTCGAAGTTAAAGGAATGCTGTAAACTTAAGATTTTTGAAGGATAGTAAACTTTTTCTCTAACTCATATTGCAATAAAACTTTGCACAATGGGTTATGCAAAAAAAATGAGTTTACCAACATTTATACAAAAAGGGCCTCACTAAGTGAGGCCTTTTTTAATATGTAAGAAGATTATTTGTCAATAGAAAAGAATTTGAAAGGCAAGTCAACCAAATCCCTGAAATATTCACCCTGGTCGAGCATATCTTCATCGTCTTGTTGATAATACCAATGAATTTCGACGTCCACACCACTCTTATACATAAGGTTCAAACGCTTGATAATGCTGAAGAACATCTTTGACGAAGCAGTATTGTAGTATTTCATCTTAAATGACATAGTAGTCTTTGGCGCCGGTGTCTTGGCATATTCATCAATCCACTCAAGGACAGAGCAATAAAGCAAAGTCGCATTTTCCGGCAATGACTGTCCGGCAATGACCAACTCTCCCTTTTCCGCACAAAATTGCAAATCGGGTTTTTGCTTACTTGGCGTTATTATCAAATCATTCATAGGAAAACGTTATTTTTTTCAAAAATAGAAACTAAAAACGTAACATTATAAAAAAGGCTGATAAAATTTCACATAGTTATGCACATTAATTCACACTAATCTTCACCAATGCCTTTCAAACTTCACTAATTGAAATAAGCAAAAAAAAACAAAATATGCTTATTTTTAATATGTGTTGTACATAAAACACTCGTACGTCTATTTGCAAATACTCATTATTTAATTTTTAAGTAATTGATTATCAATATATCCTACACTTTTTTAGCAAAAAAAATAAAATAGTTGTTGCTAATAACAAAACTTACGCTATTTTTGTTAGTGTAATATTTCACTAATACACTATTGAATTATGTTAGAAATTAATGATTTGAAATTTGGTTACAGGAAACACGAAGTGTTCAATAACCTTAATATGAGTTTTCCTGAGGGAAAAATCTATGGCCTGCTTGGCCAAAACGGTGCTGGCAAATCGACACTGCTTTACCTTGCTAGTGGCCTGTTGTTCGCCGAAAATGGCGATGTGAAGTTCGACGGCAAGAAAGTTGCCAAACGCACACCCGATATCTTGTCGGAAATATTCATCGTACCTGAAGAATTCGACTTGCCAAGAATGAGTTTCAAAAGATACGTGAAACTGTACAGCACGTTCTACCCCAACTTCAGCAATGCGATTCTGGAAAAATGCCTGGCAGGTTTCGACATGACGATGGACATCAACTTAGGCAGGCTATCGATGGGACAAAAGAAGAAAGCCTACGTATGCTTTGCATTGGCAACAAACACTAAACTGTTGCTGATGGACGAGCCGACCAACGGCCTCGACATTCCGTCGAAG
>CALCFP010000434.1 GCA_937900725.1 uncultured Bacteroidota bacterium
CAGGACCATGTGGTCGCTGAAGATCCCCGACGGACGGACCGCGCCCGACACAGCCCCGGCCACGCAAACGGCCCCGATTCCAATGACAAATCTCATCGACAGGTTCATTTGATCAGCATCCTCCGCTCGGTGAGAAGGCACGGCGAATCGTAGACGGGGACGCGGACGAAGCGGATTGACCTTCCGGACACGAGCTGGGCGTCCTTCGGGAAGGCGTAGATGCCACCGGTCAGGAGATCGACCCAGACCGGATCCTCCAGCGGCTTGCCGCCGGTGTAGCGGAACGTCGCGGGACGCGTCTCGAACGAATCGCCCGGCCGCACGTAGGAGAGGATGTTCACGCCCGCCTTGACGAGTTTCGCCTGGATGGCCTTCTTGTAGTCGTTGATAATCGTGATCTCAACGGGTTCGCCGAGTTTTGCATACTTTATGTTAAGTCCGCAGATAACGGGACGCACACTCTTCTGTGAATCGAATGAAGACAACTCCAGCACGATCCCGTCTTTATCCAAAGCAGAATAGCCGTCAGATACGCCAAAGCACTTTTTGAGACGGCTTTAGAAAAGAAATTGGTTGACGAGTTGAAGAAAGACATCGACTTGGTTGCATCGGTATGCGCCGACGAAGCCATGAAGCAACTTGCCGAAAGCCCGGTTTGCAAACCCTCAGACAAGGCCAAGGCCTTTGCCGCCATTTTCGACGGCAAGGTGAATCCACTGACGCTAAGTTTCCTGCAAATGGTAATTGGCAACAAGCGTGAACGCTACATTCTTGCAATGTGCCGCAACTTTACAAGCCGTTACTACGCTTACGCAAACATCAAGCAGGCCCACATAGTGACAGCGGAACCTATCGACGCCAAAATGGCCGAAAAACTCCGCAAGGTCATTGCCGACATCTTCAATACCAATGTTGAGATATCGACATCAGAGGACCCAAGCCTAATTGGCGGTTTTGTACTTCGCGTCGACGATCAGCAGTTGGACGCCAGCGTAAGTTCAAAACTCAAGAAAATCAAGCAAGAATTTAATGAATCAACGATTAATTAGATAAAAACCAAAATATTATGGCAGATATCAAACCTTCAGAAATATCGTCGATACTGAAGCAGCAACTTGAAGGCTTCAAATCGGCAAATGAGTTCAACGAGGTTGGTACAGTGTTGACCATCGGCGACGGTATTGCCCGTATCTACGGACTTTCGAACGCCCAGTCAAACGAACTGATCGAGTTTGAAAACGGAGTTAAGGGTATTGTGCAGAACCTTGAGGAAGACAACGTCGGAGCAGTGCTGCTCGGACCATCTGATGGAATCAAGGAAGGTGACACTGTCAAGCGCACCAAGCGTATCGCATCTATCAATGTGGGCGAGGGTGTGATTGGACGTATCATCAACACCATTGGCGAGCCAATCGACGGCAAGGGCCCAATCACAGGCAAACTCTATGAGATGCCTCTTGAACGCAAGGCCCCGGGCGTATTGTTCCGCCAACCAGTCAAGGAACCTCTCCAAACAGGCTTGAAACCAGTTGACGCAATGACCCCTATCGGCCGTGGCCAACGTGAACTTATCATCGGCGACCGCCAAACAGGCAAGACAGCCATCGCCATTGATACCATCATCAACCAGAAGAGTTTCTACGACGCAGGAAAACCTGTTTACTGTATATATGTGGCAATCGGGCAAAAGGGCAGTACTGTGGCCAATGTGGCAAAGACTTTGGAAAGGTACGGCGCCATGGCTTATACCGTGATTGTCTCGGCAACCGCATCTGACCCTGCCGCAATGCAGTTCAACGCGCCATTCGCAGGCGCTGCCATCGGCGAGTATTTCCGCGATTCGGGACGTGCTGCCTTGGTGGTTTACGACGACTTGTCGAAACAGGCGGTTTCTTACCGTGAAGTGTCGTTGCTGCTTCGTCGTCCACCTGGCCGTGAGGCATATCCTGGCGACGTATTCTACTTGCACAGCCGTCTGCTCGAGCGTGCCGCAAAAATCATCGATTCCGATGAGGTTGCACGTCAGATGAACGACCTTCCGCAAGTGTTGAAGGACGCCAAGGACGAGAACGGCGAGCCATTTGTAAAGGGTGGTGGCTCGTTGACAGCGTTGCCAATCATTGAGACACAGGCAGGCGACGTTTCGGCATACATTCCTACAAACGTGATTTCCATCACCGACGGACAGATTTACTTG
>CALCFP010000435.1 GCA_937900725.1 uncultured Bacteroidota bacterium
GCTACGATGCCAAAGAAGACATCAAGGTCATCCTTCAATTGGATGACGAACGCAAAAAGATACAGCAGGAGCTGGATGACCTGAAGGCCGAACAGGCTGATGGCCGATTGGTTGGCGTTTGTGACAAAGTTCTTCTCGTCGAACACAAGCACACCCACGCCGATATGTTCAATTATCTTACTGAAATATTGGTCTTTAAGTTGAGAATTTATTTTCGCATCCTGAAGAATAAGGTTCAGTTCGTTGAGGCTTTCGTGCAGGTCGCCGATAATCTTGTTGTCGGTGCGGGTAGGAAATTTGAGCGTGGTGTCGCTGTTGCGGATGGCGCTGATGAAGTATGTTATCTGTCGGTTGGTGCTGTTCATAAAGCGAATGAGCGAGACGGCCGAAGCAATTGTCAGGACAGCGAAAACGGCCGAGAGCCAGACATTTATCTTCCCAGACACCGACAAGCCCAAAAGGACGGACGACGCGGTCAGCAGTCCAATCTTGAGTGACAGTTTTATGTTGAAATGCTTATAGACCATATTTCTTCAGTTTGTTGTAAAGTGTTTGTCGTGTTATTCCCAACTGTGTGGCAACCAACGACATATTGCCGTTATTCTTGTTGATGGCGTCGGCGATGAGCATTCGCTCCATATCTTCGAGCGTGCCTTCAAACGGCGATGAAATCTGTGGCTCGTTGTTGCGGAACATAAAGTCGGACGGTTGTATAGTGTTGCTATTGCTCAATATTACAGCCTTTTCCACAGCGTGTTGGAGTTCGCGGATATTGCCAGGCCAGGTGTATTCTTCAAGTTTTTGGATAGTCTGTTGGCAGAACGAGTAACCGTTTTTGTTGTATTGGTCGGCGAATTTCTGCAGGAAGAACTCGGCGAGCAGTCTAATGTCGTCCTTGCGTTCGCGCAGGGGCGGAAGTTCAATGTGTATGGTGTTGATGCGGTAGAGCAGGTCTTCGCGGAAACGCCCTTCGGCCACCATTTGCTCAAGATTGCAGTTTGTGGCGCACACGAGCCTGATATCGACAGGAATAGGCTTGTTGTCGCCCACGCGGGTGATGCACCTGTTCTGCAGGACCGAAAGCAGTTTGGCCTGCATCTGCATTGAGAGGTTTCCAATCTCGTCAAGGAAGAGAGTCGATTGGTTGGCGGTTTCTATTTTGCCTTCGCGGTCGGTGTGGGCATCGGTGAATGCGCCCTTGCGGTGTCCGAACAGTTCGCTCTCGAAAAGGGTTTCGGTTATGGAGCCCATATCGACGGTAACCATTTGGTGTGCAGAGCGTTTTGAAAGACGGTGAAGTTCCTTTGCCACCACTTCCTTGCCTGTTCCGTTTTCGCCTGTAATGAGCACGTTGGCATCGGTTGAGGCCACCTTGTTCACTATCTGCATCACGTTGAGCCAGGCGCTCGATTGCCCTATGACGTTGTTTTCAGCCTTTTTATGGGTGGTGTGCACTTTGTTGCGCGACTCGTTGAGTTTGCAGGCCGAGTTGATGACGGCCAGCAGTTTGTCGTTCTCCCACGGTTTCAGCACAAAGTCGGTGGCGCCCATTTGTATGGCCTTGACAGCCAGCGCGACATCGCCGTAGGCGGTAATCATAATTACGCTGATGGACGGCTTTGTTTCCATAACGCGCTGAAGCCAGTAAAGGCCTTCGTTGCCAGTGTTGATGCCCGCCGAGAAGTTCATATCGAGCAGTAGCACGCTGTAGTTGTCGTTGGCCAGTTCCGACAGGAGCATATTAGGGTTAGCCAGCGTCTTGACCTTTTCGTATCGTCCGCAGAGAAGCAACTCAATGGCGCTCAAGATGCTTTTGTTGTCGTCAACAGCCAGAATCTTCATTTTTCAATGTTTTTTGTTTCAATTCCGTAAAAGTATTTTTTGGGAAGATATGATGATGCGCAGTGTCAAATTTTTTGACACTTTTTTGTGGGTTGTCCAATCCTGAAATGTTGTCGAGGTTGTTTTTTGAACGCAGATGACACGGATTGAAAGGATTGACGCTGATTACAGTTCAGGTGAGTTCTATAAATTCACCGTTTAAATAACAGACAACAAGCGATTACCAGTTTTCATTCAGTATTTCGTCAATTTTTCCGATATAATAAAACGGAATATTAAACAGGCGGAATGTTTTGCCTTTTAGTGTTTTGACAGTGTCTATTGAAAATGGATTGTTCCAAATGCGGATAGCCTTATCGTGCGGACACTCGTCCATGAAAACAAGCAGAGATGCCAATTTTGAATTGTGGCCTGATTTTACTTCTATGGGAATGATTTGTGAATTTTGTATCCACACAAAATCCACTTCGGCATCAGCGCCCTTTTTGTCTCTAACCCAAAAATACAGATTGTCTTTCAGATATTTGTCTTTCAGTATGTTCAACTCCTGTGCCACTATGTGTTCAGCGGAACGTCCACGCCAGGTGTCAAGCAAATTTTTGTTTTGCAGGTATTCAATTTGTATATCGGCACAATAGTTTACCAACCCATTGTCAACCCAAAACAATTTAGGTTGCCGACGGAGTGCAGGCAACACGGGTATTTGCGAAGTAGTTGTAGGGTAGTCAAGTTGTAGCAAAAAAGCCTTTTGCATTGTCAGCAACGCTTCGTGTATTTCCTTGTTTCCATAAGAACTACCGCCAAAACGGGTGAACTGTATGGCGCATCCCGCCGATGTCCAGCCAGTTTCCAAAATATGACGTATCACATTGGCTTGCGAGGCATTTTTGGCGGATTTTTCCGCATCGTCCTTGTAACCGTCTATCAACGATTTGTATATTGGCGCAAGCCGATTTATATTCTGCTCATTGGCATAAGTTGCCACAACTTCAGGCATTCCACCTATCAAGGCGTATGTATTGAAAAGGTTGGACACTAGTTGATGGTACATTTCATCAACTTCACCCGAATGGATTTTTTGCAAAAGGACGTTATTGTCGGTTGCGTCCAAAAATTCGTAAAACGAACAAGGTCTAAGTGACAAATATTCAACGCGCCCGACAGGAAACGAAACGTGCTCTTTCAACAATGTCTGCAAACGCGAGCCCGCTGAAATCACATATAAGTCGGGCATATCTTCGTAAAAGTAGCGCAACAATGCCACAGCCTTTGGTGAGTTTTGTATCTCATCTATAAAAAGCAGAGTCCGACCTTTTTTGAGTGTCAAATGTTTTTGTACACAGATGTAATCCAATATTTTATGAACATCATCGGATTGATTGAAAATGTTGGCATCGTCGGCTTTTTCAAGGTTCACACTGATATAATTGTCAAATTCTTTTGCGAATTGATTGATGATTGTTGTTTTGCCGACTTGACGGGCACCGCGCAAGACCAATGGTTTTCGGTTGTTTTTTTCTGCCCATTGGCGCAATTGAGTTACCAATATTCTTCGTATCATTTGTTTTATAGTTGATATACAGCCACAAATATACAAAATTTGCCAAATACATACCCTAAAACACGACAAAATTTGCCAAATACATACCCTAAAACGCAATAAAAAATGCCAAATACATACCCATGGGCCTTTTAGGAATTAGTTCATTTAGGATTTAGAATTTAGGATTTGCCTATTCCAACTTCAGGGATTTAGGATTTGCCCTTGTGCCTTTGCCCTTGTGCCTTATCCCTTTTCACTGCCTTACCCGTCAATAATTTTTACACATAGTGTCAAAAAAATTGACACTTCTGCACATCTTGTAAAACAGCAAACAACTACCAATCAACAACATACAATTTGTGGCACGGTTTTGGCACGGTGATATGCCAGAAAAAAAATGAAATTGTTATGAAAGGTTTAGTTTGTTGTTTAATGTTAGTCGCTACGGCAAATGTCCAGGCACAGAACGATACTGCTTGGACATTCAGCCGTTGCATCAAGCAGGCCATAGAGCAGAACATTCAACTCAAAATAAGCGAGAACGCAGAGTTGAACGCCAATTACAACTATGTTGAGAGCAAGTGGGCCATAGCACCGTCGGTGAGCGGTTACGCAAGTGGCTCAATGAACTTCAACCGTGCAACCGACCAAGACAACAACATTTCGGAAGGCAACACCTATTCTGTAAATTTTGGCGTAAGTGCATCAATGAACCTGTTTTCGGGTTTGAGGCTGAAAAACCAGATGTCGGTGGCTAAATTCAACAAATTGGCTTGCAACCAATCAACGCAATCGGCCACCAACACGCTTGTTGTCGACGTGGCAAACCTTTACGCAACGGTGCTTTACCAGAAAGCGATGGTCGACGTCTGCGACAGCATCTACCAGAACAGCCTGAAAGAGCGCGACCGCATTGCCAGCAAAGTGAGGGCGGGACAGTTGCAACAGACAGCCTTGAGCGAGATTGAGGCCACGGCATCCACCAACAAGTTGAATCTTGCCCGTAGCCGAAACAACTATAATCTCGGCATTCTGCAATTGGCGCAGGCCATTGAGGCTGAAAGCGACGGCTTTACGGTGGCGCAGTCCGATTTTGGCGCCATTGAGCCCCACGAGTCGCTTATGACAGTCGATTCTGTCTATAGTCTTGCCTGCAAGAATTATCCAGACGTGCTTGCACGCGAGTATGAACTGAACGCCAGCCAGTCGTCGCTCAAGATGGCCAAAGGAGGATTATTGCCAACCTTGTCGGCATCGGCAAGCGTGGGTTCGGGATATTACTCAACCGCAACCGACGCCGACGGCTCCACAATACCGTTCGGCGAGCAGGCCGACAATTTTATGTCGCCGTCAATTGGGCTGTCGCTCAGCATTCCAATCTTCAACGGACGGAGTCGCGAGATGCAGGTGAAACGGAGCAAGATTGCGGTTGAAAACGCAACGTACAATCTTGAGAACGAGAAAAAGCAGATTCGCAAGGAGATAGAAACGGCAATATTGATGCTTAACAGTTATTGTCTTGAATATGAGAGCGCTGTGGCAAATGTCAAGTTTGCGAACGAGACATACGGCGCATATCTGAAAAAATACCAGTTGGGACTTGTCACCACAACCGAACTTATGACGGCGCAAAACCAGTTGGCAAACGCCCAGGCCACAATGCTTCAGGCCAAATACCTTTGGATTGTGCAACAATTGACACTGCAAATCTACACGGGAGAAAAAATCGAACTATAACATTGAAATTTAAAAATTTACAGATATGGGAATGGATAGAATCATAGAAAAGAAGAAAGGCCCGACGCCAAAACAGATTGTGCTTGTGGCATTAGGCGCATTGGTTATTGGCTTGATTGTGAAAATGGCCTTGTCGGCATCGGTTTCGGTCTACAAGACCGACATCAGCAAGGTGATGTTGGGCAACGTGGAGAAGACCGACTTCAAGGACTACATAAGCATTGTCGGGTCCGTGGCGCCTTCAACCACCATTTTCCTTTCAGCCGACGAGGGCGGAAAGGTGCAGGAAAAACTCATTGAGGAAGGCGAGATGGTGAAGAAGGGCGACGTGATATTCCGTATGGTGAACAACGACCTTAACCTGCAGATAATGAACGCCGAATCGCAACTTGCCTATCAGGCCAACGAGTTGCGCAACACGCTCATCAATATGGACCAGCAGAAAATCAACAACAAGCGCAATCTTTTGGACATCGATTTTCAGATAATGAAACTTAAGCGCGCCTATGAGCAGAACAAGGTGCTGTACGACGAGGGCAACGTTTCGGCTGAAGATTTCACCCGCTCGCGCGAGGATTACGAGTATGCCGTGAAGGAACGCGAGTTGCGCTATGAGCAGATGGTGCAGGACTCAATCTTCCGCGAGAACCAGCGTACGCAGATGAACGCAAGTCTGAAAAATATGCAGGCCAACTTAAGCATCGTGCGCCAGCGACTTGAGGACCTTAACGTCAAGGCCCCCGCCGACGGACAGTTGGGAACGCTCGACATTGAGATTGGCCAGAACATAGGACAGGGACAGCAGTTCGGGCAACTCAACATTATCGACAGTTACAAGGTGACGGCACAGGTTGACGAGCATTACATCGACCGCGTGAAGAAGGATTTGCACGCCACCTTCGAGCGTCAGGAACGGCAGTTCTGCGTCAAGGTGAAGAAGGTGTATCCTGAAGTGCGCGACGGCAAGTTCCAGATTGATATGCAGTTTGGCGACACAGCCCCCGACAATCTCCGCACAGGACAGACCTATCACATTAAACTTGAACTTGGGCAATCGACCGAGTCGGTTGTGATACCGCGTGGCGGATTCTTCCAGGCCACAGGCGGGCAATGGATTTTCGTTCTCGATCCTTCGGGCAAGTTTGCCACAAGGCGCAACATCAAGATAGGACGCCAGAATGCGCTCTACTACGAGGTTCTTGAAGGCTTGAACCCAGGCGAGAAAGTGATTGTGAGCGACTATTCGGCATTCGGCGACAACGACAGAATAGAGTTTTAAGGGATATGGGGAAAGGCATAAGACTTTAGGATTTAGTCCCGATAGCCATCGGGATTAGGATGTAGGATGTGGAATTGAAGACCAAAGACAAACGACAAAAGTTCAAAAAAAAAGTTATGAAAACATTGTATAGAAATTTGATGAATATCATTCGCAGGTTCAAGGTGGCATACCTGCTCAATTTACTTGGAACGGCAACGGCTTTTTCAGCCTTTATGCTGATAATGATGCAGATACGTTACGAGCACCAGTTCGACAAGTGTCTTGACAAGTCGGAAAACATATACCGTCTTACAAGCAACGCCGAGTATCCGTTCAATATGGTTCTTCCACGTGGCATAATTGGCGACTTCGTGACATCGTCGCCGTTCATTGAGGCGGGAGGAGCGATTGCCGACTTCGACACGCGCTCGTATTTCGAGGTTGTCGGCACCGACGGCACCAAAGACATATTCAAGTTGCCTGTCATCATTGTCGAGCCAGGAGTGGCCGACGTGTTCTCATTCAAGATGCTGTCGGGTTCGGCCGACTGCCTTGCTTCGCCCGACAAGTGCATCATTCCTGCAAGCATCGCCCAGAAGATGTTGTTTCTATTTATATTTTTGCTAGGAACGTTCCGTAAATCCGGGGCCTAGCATCAAACACATCCACGCTCCACACAAATATTTATATTTGATTCAGAGGCCACCACACAGATGGTGAAACACAGATAACTAAGGTTGCTAGTAACAACGGTAGCTATCAAAAGTGTTTTCTATGTGGTGGCTTTTTTTATATTCCTCCCTGGAAAACATTATGTTTAAACAAAAGGAGAAAGTATGGACAAAAATGATTTAAACAACATCAATGAAGAAAAAGATTGGCATTTCAGAGACAATTACAAAAGGAAAGAAGGCGATAGCAAAAAAGGTCTTCACCCATGTTTAATTGTTGGAGAATCGCGCGATCAAAATGCGTTTGTTAACATCGGTTTAACTAAAAGCCCAAAAAGAGGGCACCACAAAAACAAAGCAATACATAATCCTGAAGATTGGAATGAAACTTCCTATCTAAGAGATGACATACGCATTGATAACAAAGAAGATTTATCTGATGTTTTAAGCAACTTTAAGTTAGACCCAGATGATATTGATAAAATTTGGGATATTATTAACAAAAAAAGAGCTCCCTCTAGGCGGTAGTCATTAGCTACCACGGGTGAACTCTTTTATAATTTTAGCAAAATTTAATTTATTATCAACAAAATAAATGAAATATCTATAAATTGGTGTTAAAATTTACGCATTGTTAATGAAATAAAC
>CALCFP010000436.1 GCA_937900725.1 uncultured Bacteroidota bacterium
CCCGAGACACAAACCAAATCGCCTGCCTTTGCTCCATTACGGCAAAAAGCCTTGCCTGGCTCAATCTGGCCTATGGCTGTAATACTGATGACCAGGCCCGTCATAGAACTTGTCGTGTCGCCACCCACAAGATCAACGTCGTAGCGGTCGCAAGCACGCTTGATTCCGTCGTAAAGTTGCTCAAGCGCCTCAACCGAGAATTTCGACGACACTGCCAGCGAGACTGTTATCTGCTTAGGCGTGGCGCCCATAGCATACACATCTGACAGATTCTCGATAACCGCCTTGTAGCCCAAATGTGGCAACGGAGTGTATACAAGGTCGAAATGAATGCCTTCGGCCAACATATCGGTTGTCACAACCAGGTCGTTACCTTCTGATTTAATGATGGCGCAATCGTCGCCAATGCCCTTGACAGTTGCAGTGTTTTTTACGGAGAATTGATTTGTAAGTCTCTCAATAAGACCAAATTCGCCCAAATCGGATAGCGGAGTGGCTGTTTTCTTATTTTCTGCCATATTATGAATGTTTACAAGACTTGCAAAAGTAAGGAAAGTTTAGGTGAGTTCAATGCAATAAAGGACAGCCATTGTTCAAGGCGTCAATATTTAAAATAAATTACGCATCTCACTATAAATTAAAGCATTACATCATACATACCAAATCTACGACAAACACAGGATGCATCACTCAAAATCTTTTGGAACTATTTTATATCTTTGCAAGCCTAACAAAAACATTAAAAATGTACACAAGAAAAATCATTGCCGTTATGTTTTGCGTGTTGTCATTGAGCACAGTAATGGCGCAAGACTGCGATTTGTTCTATCAACTCAACGAGCAACAACCAGAGTACGGCAAGATTTCACTCAAGCAAGACTCCATTCTCTATCAACTTACAGATGCATACGCTAACCAGAACAAGCGTGAAGGCGTTTCGGGCTATCGCGTGCAGATATTTTCAGGTTCTGGACAGAACGCCCGCGCGACAATGTCGACAACAAGCCAGCAGTTCCTGAAGAATTTTCCCGATTTCGACCCTGCACAGATTTACACCGAATATAAGGCTCCGTATTTCAAACTTTGCGTAGGCGATTTCCGTAGCCGTGGCGAAGCAAACGCTTTTTATCATCAAATCCGCTCGCTTTACCCCGATTCATACGTTGTGAAGTCGAAAATCAGGTTTCCGAAACTGACGCCCGACGATGTCATAAAATAAAGCGTACACTCACTTTTTTCGGTCGCAGGATTTCCTTAACGTCAATGACATTTGACAATCAGCGCATTAGAAACGAGAATAAATTTAATGCGAAACATTGTTTTTTAATAAAAAGCATTTACCTTTGCACTCGCAAACGAAAGGATGCAACATACATCGCGGGGTAGAGCAGTTGGTAGCTCGTTGGGCTCATAACCCAGAGGTCGTTCGTTCGAGTCGGGCCCCCGCTACTAAAAAAGTCAATCAGAAATGATTGACTTTTTTTGTTTAATTAGCTCCAATATCTCGCATAAATACCCTAGCAAAATGAAATTTCTTTTATATTTGAACAATAATATTTATTTATAAAAAAAATGAACGGATTAAAGGCAATCCTTACTTATGTCATATTTGCGACAATCCTAACCGCCTGCAACAACGACGACACCATTGACGACTCCGAAGACCACTCGCTTCCAGAGAACATTGCGAATGACTTTTTCGCACGGTACCCTGACGCGATAATCGACCATTTTTATTTACAAAGGACAGAATCAGAGGCGACAGAAATAACCTTTACCGACAAAAACGGACTTTCAAACCTAACCGTCTATCAAAACGATGATTGGTTGTCGAATAGAAAAGAAATAAACATCGAAGCAGACTACGACTTGATACCACAAGAAGTATACGATGCATATGCCCAGTCAGGAGTCAAAGGATACTCACACTATGAATTCATCTTCGAAGACTCAAAAATAGGATTTGAGCAAAAACAATATCAATTCATCTTCTGTGGACCTTACGACTACGGAATGGGAATAGTAGAAAACTACTACAACAACATTATCATTCTCGAAGACGGGACCTTACTATCTTATAACGACTACCATATGGGCAGTCCAATAATATGGCCATACGACCACCGCCCATTCAAGCAATTGGCCCAAGACAAATACCCCGATGCAAAAGTCATCGGCTCTACCTTTGACGGCACAAACATGACTATTTTCATCAACGAAAACGGCACAATCAAGCACGTAATCATTTGTCCAAAAAGCAACTACAAAGAAATGACGTGGATTAAGACGTGGTATCCTCTTGACATCAACACAGAACTACCAGACTTTGCAATCGCCAACAAGAAAGAATACGAAGTACAACATCCAGAAGCAGTATTAACGTCAATAAAATATGAAGAAGACAATAGTGGCAAATACTACGGAATGACCTTTCACTTAACCAAAGATTATGGAGAGGTTATCTATTCCGAAATCAAATAACACATTCCATTCACACAAAGCACAAAGTGATGCAAGGCTTTAGCCTGCATCACTTTTTTTTGTTTTGCCCAACAAAGACGAACCTATTCGCACGACCATTGAACACCCGAATCAATATTCAACCGTTTGCATTTTTATGCATCAAAATAAAAATCAAAAACAAGTCATAAAGTACATTTATTTAAAAAGAAAAGATTACTTTTGCGGGCGTTTTTAAAGACTGCATAATAATACATAAATGTTGAATATGAATACCAAAATCAATTTCGTTTCCGCCGAAGAAGCCGTCAAAGTAATCAAATCGGGCGACCACGTGCACTTGAACGCCATTGGCAATGCACCGCAAGTCTTGATAAAGGCCTTATGCGAACGCGGGCGAAACGGAGAACTGAAAGACGTTCATATTCACCATTTTCACACCGAAGGCGAGGCTCCATACTCGGCTCCCGAATTTGAAGGGATTTTCCAACACGATGCTTTTTTTGTAGGCGCCAACACGCGCAAGAACGTGCAGACGGGCTATGCTGACTACATTCCTGTATTTTTGGGCGAGGCCGCACGCCTTTACCGCGATGGATACCTCAAATGCAACGTGGCAATGATTCAGGTCTGCCCTCCCGACGAAAACGGAATAGTATCGTTAGGCACATCGGTAGATGCTTGTCTGGCAGCGATGGAAGTTGCCGACTATGTGATTGCCGTTGTCAACAAGAACGTTCCCCGCGCCTATGGCGACGCAATGTTCCATATGAGCCGAATCAACATTTTTGTTGAAGACAACACACCGCTCATTGAGAAATTCTACGAAGAGCCAACCGAGACCGACCTGGCCATAGGTCGCCACTGCGCCGAACTGATTGAGGATGGCGCCTGCCTGCAGATGGGCATCGGCTCGTTGCCAAACGCCACCCTTGCCTGCCTCGGAAACCACAAGGACCTGGGCATCCACACCGAAATGATCGCCGACGGAGGCCTGAAACTTGTCGAAAAAGGCGTAATCACTGGAGCCAACAAGGTGCTTGACAAAGGCAAGATAGTATCGACATTCCTGTTGGGCTCAAACAAAGTGTACAACTTCGTCAACAACAACCCGCAAGTGCTGATGCAAGATGTGGCCTACACAAACGACCCGTTCATCATTGCACAGCAGCCAAAGATGACAGCCATCAATTCTGCAATAGAAATCGACTTGACAGGCCAGGTTTGCGCCGATTCAATCGGCACAAAGCAATTCCTCGAAAAGGCAATGTTGAATAAGGAAATTGTGCTGGGTGATAAGATTTCTTCCGTATCGTTTAATGTGTCTTCAATAGAGGATATATCTCCTGTTAGCTTCTATGTCGATATGGAATATCAGACACTCTCTCCTTTGGCGGTTGTAGGCTTGCGCCCAAACAATACGATGGAGTATCTTAACCCACGTAACATCTATTTCGGACAGTTTATGGTCGATGAGCTGATAGAGCGCTGGGAGCATATCTATCGTCAGCCTTATATGGGAGACCGTCGCTATAAGCTAATGCTTCTTATGCCAGAAAGACG